>DXMB01000054.1:0-16046 GCA_019414425.1 Collinsella sp. | reverse complement strand
ACCTGGCTGCAGCCGGTGTTGCCACTCACGTGCTGGGCGATGCCAACAAGTGCGGCAACATCCGCGACGCCATCGGCGATGGCTACAAGGTCGCCTGTGAGCTCTAGTCATTCCCTTGGCGCATGGGAGCCAGGTTACTTTGCGCTAAGTTGATGCATGTAAACCTGACCCCATTGGCGAGGTTGCCGCCATCCCAGGGCGGCTTCATGGAATAGCGCCCGTAAGCATCGAATTTCTCCTCTCATAGATGTGCGGCACAAAGAGCCCCGAGTTCATATGAGCTCGGGGCTCTTTTCGTTTGGATTGCAGGCGTATTGACAGACGAAAACAGTCTGTGTCCGGTATTGAGCCATACGAAAGCGAAATTATGCGTCTTAATTCCGTACGCAAATAAAGACGAAAACCATTTGCGTCTTGGATAAATCAGTACGCAAACGGTTTTCGTCTTATAATGCGGTTATGAATGGTACGAAACGAGAGGGTTGTGCATATGGTTGTTAGAGAGAGCCCTACAGTCGAATACAAGGAAAGCGTTACGCCGACGTTTCTTAAAACGGTGAGCGCCTATGCAAACTACGGGACGGGCAAGATTGAGTTTGGCGTTGATGACGAGGGCGTGGCTGTCGGTCTTGCAGATCCGGTCGCAGAGTGTCTCCGCATCGAGAACATGATTAATGACAGCTTGGATCCCGCTCCCCGTTACACGCTCGAGCGCGATGAGAAACACGGGACCGTAATCCTTACGGTTTATGAGGGCCAGGACAAACCCTATCGAAGCAAGGGAAAGGCCTACAGGCGAAACGATTCGGCAACGGTGGAGGTCGACCGGTTTGAGTATGGCAGGCTGACGCTCGAAGGCAGCAACGTAACGTTCGACGCGCTCACGTCGGCTCGCCAGGACTTGAGTTTTCACGCGCTCGAGCATAAGTGTGTTGAACATCTCGGCATTTCCGAGCTAACGCCGGATATTATGCGCACGCTTCGCTTGCTCGGCAAAGATGGCTATACCAACGCTGCGGCGATTTTGGCGGATAAGAATGATTTTCCGGGCATCGACTGCGTCCGTTTTGGCGATACCGAGGATGTGATCTTGGACCGTGAGACGGCGACAAATGTATCCGCAATTGAGCAGGTGGACAGGGCGGTGGCTATGTTTGCACGCTACTACCGTTTTGAGCGTATCGAAGGGATGGAGCGCGTCCAAACCGATCGAATTTCTCTTGAGGCATTCCGCGAAGCTGTTGCAAACGCTTTGGTGCATCGGACGTGGGACGTTCGAGCGAATGTTCAAATTGCCTTGTACGACGATCGTGTTGTTGTGACTTCGCCCGGATCACTGCCTGCCGGTTTGACGACGGAACAATACCTGTATGGGCAGATATCCGTGCTCAGAAACCCCATCGTTGCAGAGGCCTTCTTAAAGCTGGATTATATCGAGAAATTTGGTACGGGAATTGCGCGCATTAGACGTGCCTATCGCGATTCGATCAATCAACCAATTTTTGATGTTCGCGGCGGCATGGTGGCCGTCACATTGCCCGTTACCGATGCCTTTGAAGGGTCCGAGGAAGAGGCCCAGGTTCTCAAGGCCTTGTCGGGCGGGCGAATTATGTCGCGAAGCGAGATTGAAAAACAGACGGGGCTGAGCCGCATGCGGACGTTGGCGGCACTCGAATCTCTGCTTGAACGGAATGCAATCGTAAGGCAGGGAACCGGGCGGGCCACGAAATACGAGCGCTCATAGTCCAAAAGAGCCATGGTACAAGACGGACCCCAAGCCAACGTTGGCTTGGGGTCCGTTATATCCCGGATGGTAACGGGCCGATTATTGTCAAGTTATAGCAAAGTATAGCGACGTACAGCAAAGCATAGTGAGATATAGCAAGCCGTATAGCGCGCCTTGATTTTCAACCCTTGATTATCAACCGTCCGTATATCACAGCAACTTATAACAGGCTCGGGGTGCCAATTTGGGGTGCAGTAGTGCTGCGCCACGAAAAGGGCCTATCTACTACGTTTAAGCCGCAGGGGTCAACCATAGCCGGCTTTTTCGAAAATCGACAAGCTGTCTACCTGCGGTTTTGTTTTCACGGTTTTCGGTATGGCCGAGGCTATCCGTGTTAACGTAGTAGATGGGCCACTTTTGTGGCAAGGGGGCCGATCTGCGGGCCAGGGTAGCTAAAAGAGCCCCGTCCCAAAAAGACTGATTGGGAGCTGGGGCGTGTCGATGCGATAGTATTACGTGGTGAAATTCGACAAACCGTGGGCTTCATCCGAGGGCTTTATGGAACAACACCAGCATTATCAGAGCCTGCAAGATCAGGCATACAACGCACTGCGCTCCAAGATCATCTATGCCGAGCTCAAGCCCGGCACGCGCCTTTCGGCGATTGGTCTGGAAAAGGAGACGGGAATCGGGCGCACGCCCATTCGCGAGTCCTTTGTGCGCCTGCGCGAGCAGGAGCTGGTGGAAACGCGTCCCAAGAGCGGCACCTACGTCTCTAAGATCAGCATGGAACACGCCGAGAATGCCTGTTTCTTGCGCGAGAAACTCGAGAGAAGCGTGCTTATTAAATGCTGTTCGGCCGCTTCGCCCGAGCAAAAGTATCGGCTCGAGCAGATTCTTGCCGAGTCCGAGTCGCTCGACCATAGCGAAACGCGTCGTTTCTTTGACCTGGACAACCTGTTCCATGAGACGTGTTTCGTGATTGCCGGTCGTCACATGCTGTGGGATTGGATGAAGAGCGTCAACACGCATTTTGAGCGATACAACTGGTTGCGTATGGTGTCGCAGGACCTGGATTGGGAGCCGATTCGTCGACAACATCGTCGGATTCTCGAGGCCATTAAGAGGGGCGATACCGACACGGCGAGCTACCTGGCAGAGACGCACTTGCATCTGATGCCCGAGGAGCAGGGCCCGGTTATCGCCTTGCATCCCGACTATTTCGAGCTGTCCAAAGATTCGTCTATCTAGCCCATCATCGCATCTGCTCGAGGCGCAAAAACGATGCCGCTCACCTACAGCGTTTTGCAAGCGAGATTTTTAAAAAAATGCCTAAAATGGCTCAGACCGCCGACAATTGGGAAACGGGGTGCGCTATGGCGCAGATGAGAATCAAGGACATTGCTGTCGAGGCGGGCGTGAGCCCGGCCACGGTCTCGCGCTATCTCAACAACCGCTCCGGGCAGATGACCGAGGAAACCCGTGCTCGCATCGCGGCGGTTATCGAGCGCACCGGCTATCGTCCGCGTGCCGCCGCGCGCAATCTGCGCAGCTCGCGTACCAACCTCATCGGCGTGATCTTGGCCGACATTGCCAACCCGTTCTCGAGCGCCATGCTCGAAGGACTTTCCGCCAGTGCCGCCGCGCGCGGCTGCTCGCTCATGACGGCCGTTAGTGGCGACGATCCCGCCAAGGAGGCCGAATCGCTCACCAGACTTATCGATGCCGGCGTGGACGGCCTGGTCGTCAATACCTGCGGAGGCAATGACAAGGCGATTGCCGCGGCAGCGGGGCGCCTGCCCGTTGTACTGCTCGACCGCGACGTTGCCGACGGTGGCATCGATCTGGTGACCTCCAACAACCGTGAGCTGGTCGCCGGCCTGGTAGACGCCTTGGCTTCTGCGGGCAGCGAGCGTCTGTGTCTGCTTACCGAGGCAAGCGATGACAGCCCCGTGCGTCGTGAGCGCGCTGAGGCGTTTGCCGACGAGCTCTCGCGCCGCGGCTTGGCCGGCGAGGTCGTCACCCTGGCCGACGGCGGCGCCACGGGCGTCGGCCGCTTGGACGAGACCATCCGCGGCCATGCCGGTAAAAAGCTCGGCCTCATTGCCGTCAACGGCCTGGTTTTCCTGCGCCTGACCGAGGCATTAGCGCAGCTGGGACCCTCGTTGCCGGCTGGGCTCAAGATCGCGACATTTGACGATTACCCCTGGAACCACGTGCTCTTTGGCGGCGTGACCACGGCCGCGCAGGATACCCTTACCATCGCCGAGCGCGTAGTCGAGCGTCTGTCCGAGCGCATCGACGTCGTTACCACTACGGTAGGCGATGCCGCAAAGCTCGCCCCCAAGCGCATCGAGATCCCCGGCCACATCGAACACCGCGCATCGACCTCGCGCTAATCACTCGTTCGTGACGGCCTGTTCGCACACGTTTTTTGAGCGCTTGATACGCTTTAACCCTGCGGAAACATTTTTCTGCGATAGTATCTGCGATATAGACCAGTCGAAACCCGCCCGAAAGAAAGGGGAGCGACATGAACCAGCAGAACATCGATTACGTACTCCGCTCCGTAGAGCAGCGTGACATCCGCTTTGTTCGTCTGTGGTTTGTCGACATTCTCGGCCGCCTCAAGAACTTTGCCATCAGCCCCGAGGACCTCGAGGTCGCTTTTGAGGAGGGTATTGGCTTTGACGGCTCCGCCATCGAGGGCTTTGCCACGCCCGAGGAAGCCGACATGCTGGCGTTCCCCGATGCTTCGACCTTCCAGATCCTGCCGTGGCGGCCGAGCCATAACGGCGTCGCCCGCGTGTTCTGCGACGTGTGCACTCCCGATTGCAAGCCCTTCGCCGGCGATCCGCGCGATGCCCTGCGCCGCATGTTCCACAAGGCCGAAAAGGCCGGCTACCTGCTCAACGTGGGTGCCGAGCTGGAGTATTACTACTTCCCCGACGAGCACACCCCCGAGCCGCTCGACAACGTGGGCTACTTCGATCTTTCGGTGAGCGATGCCGCCCGCGACCTGCGTCGCAACACGGTCCTCACGCTCGAGAAGATGTCCGTGCCCGTGGAGTACACCTTCCACGCCGCCGGTCGCTCGCAGCATGGCATGAGCCTGCGTCACGCCGAGGCCCTGAGCATGTCCGACGCTATCACCACGGCCAAACTCATCATTAAGCAGCAGGCCTACGAGAGCGGTTGCCACGCTTCCTTTATGCCCAAGCCGTTGGCGGGCGAGGACGGCAGCGCCATGTTTTTGCATCAGTCGCTGTTCGACCACGACGGCAACAACGTCTTTTGGGGCGAGGACGACGAGAAGTACCACCTCTCCGAAATCGCCAAGCACTACATGGCCGGCATCTTGGCGCACGCGCGCGAGATCAGCGCCATCACCAATCCCACGGTCAACTCGTACAAGCGCATCACCACGGGTGGCGACTCCGTGCCGCAGTACGCCACGTGGGGCCTGCGCAACCGCGCGAGTATGGTCCGCATCCCGGTCTACAAGCCCGGCAAGCCGCTGTCCACGCGCATCGAGCTGCGCAGTCCCGACCCCATGGCCAACCCGTACCTGGTCAACGCCGTCACGCTGGCGGCTGGTCTGGACGGCATCGAGCGCAAGCTGGAACTCCCGCCCGAGGCCACGGCCGAGACGCTCAAGCTTACCGACCGTCAGATGGTCGAGGCCGGCTACGCGCCGCTGCCGCGCTCGCTCAAAGAGGCGCTTGACGTGTTTGAGGACTCGCAGTTTATGAAGGATGCCCTCGGCGAGCACATTCACAGCTTCTTCCTCAAAAAGAAGCGCGACGAGTGGCATAAGTTTGAGTCTACGATCACCGAGTGGGAGATCAAGCACTACCTGGCGAACTCCTAATCGCGCTGGCTTGTTCCAGTACGATTGAGCTCATTTCTTTGGAGGCCGATATGTCCGAAAAGAGTGCCCTATTCATGGCGCGCACGACGCGCTTCCACGAGTTTGCCCGCAGCTTGACGACTACCCTGGGTGTCGAGGTGAGCCTGGCAACCCCCGATTCGCCAACTGCGGCGCACGACTTTGACCTGCTGATTCTCGATTCAGATGGCATCCGCAGCGACCGCATCGATCAGATTGCCAAGTGGCTTGACGATCGCGGCGGCGTCCCCATGCTGGTGATCGTCGACGACGAGGCGCTCGGTACCTTGCGCCTGCCCAATCACACGCATGCCGACTTTGTATGCCCCACGGCGACACCCAACGAGCTCAAGGCTCGCGCGCAGCGCCTGATGGGCGAGGAGGAGACCGTTACCGCCGACGATGTACTCAATATCGATAACCTCGAGATTAACCTGGCTACCTACCAGGTGACACTCGATAACGAGCCCATCGACCTGACGCTGATGGAGTACTCGCTGCTGAGCTTTTTGGCGACGCATCCCAACCGCGCCTACAGCCGCGAAGTGCTGCTGCACCGCGTGTGGGGCTTTGAGTACTGCGGTGGCACGCGCACCGTCGACGTGCACATCCGACGTATTCGCTCCAAGGTGGGCCCACAGATCGCGGCGCACATCACCACCGTCCGTGGCGTGGGTTATCTGTTTAAGGACTAGATTTCCACCACAAAGGGGACAGGCACCTTTGTGGTGGTTTTGATGCAGATGCGGGTTCCTCTCGAATCTGCAACAGAACTTAAGCATTCCTAAAAGATTGCGTTCTCATACACGTTCGCCCGCATATTGGGGTACAACTCAACGTGAACAATGATGGCCCGCCACATGTTTGGCGGGCCTTTGGTTATTTGACGAAAGGATCGCAGCTATGAGCGAGTACGATTCCCAGCGTCCCCAGGATGCGGGCAACGCCGGCGAGACCCAGCAGCAGCCGCGCGTGCAGGTGGAGTCGACGCCTGCCGACAGCAACATTCCCTACGTGCAGGCCTACGACACGCAGACCGGTCAGCCGCTGGGCGGTCAGCAGGTTGTAAACAAGCACACGGTGGTCAAGACCAAGACCAAAAAGCTGCCGATCTTTATTACGGCGCTCGCCGGCTGTGCATGCGGCGCCCTGCTAGTCATCGCGCTCATTATGAGTGGCACGCTCAACATTGGCGGCGGAAAGAATGCCGTGACGGCGGGTGCTTCGGGTTCGTCGACGCAAAAGATTACGATCGACTCCGAGGACACCACGCTGGCCGAGGCCGTTTCTGCCAAGGCCCTGCCCTCCGTCGTTTCCATCACCGCCACTTCGAGTGGCAGCCAGAATGGCTCGCTTTCGCAGTCTGCCGATGAGTCGGATAGTTCGGGCAGCGTCGGTTCGGGCGTGGTGCTCGATACCGAGGGCCACATCCTCACCAACAACCATGTGGTCGATGGCTATGACCAGTACGTGGTTACCATGGACGACGGCACCACCTACGAGGCGGAGTTCGTGGGTAACGATGCCTCGAGCGACCTGGCCGTCATCAAACTCAAGGATGCAGACGCCTCCAAGCTCACGCCGATCGAGATCGGTGATTCCTCCAAGCTCAACGTGGGCGAGTGGGTCATGGCGATCGGTTCGCCGTTCGGCAACGAGCAGTCTGTCTCCACGGGTATCGTGTCGGCGCTGTATCGCTCCACGGCCATGAGCTCTACCAGCGGTAACACCATCTATGCCAACATGATCCAGACCGATGCCGCCATCAACCCGGGCAACTCCGGCGGCGCGCTCGTTAACGACAACGGCGAGCTCGTGGGTATCAACTCGCTCATCGAGAGCTATTCGGGCTCCAGCTCGGGCGTGGGCTTTGCCATTCCGGTTAACTACGCCAAGAACATTGCCGACCAGATTATCGACGGTAAGACGCCGGTGCATCCGTACATGGGCGCCACGCTTTCGAGCGTCAACGCGCTCAACGCCCGTGCCAACAAGCTGAGCACCGATAGCGGCGCGTATGTGGCGAGCGTCGTCGAGGACGGTCCTGCTGCCAAGGCCGGTATCCAAGAGGGCGATGTCATTACCAAGCTGGGCGACGACGAGATTACGAGCGCCGATGGCCTGATCATCGCACTACGCAGCCACGAGGTGGGCGAGAAGGTCGAGATCACGCTCATGCGCGGCAAGGAAGAGAAGAAGGTCACCGTCGAGCTGGGCTCCGACGAGGAACTGCAGAACCAGCAGCAGAACGACAGCGCGACTGACACCGGCAACGGCGGTATTACCGACGAGCAGCTGCGCCAGTACCTGGAGGAGCTGCTCGGCCAGCAGGGCCAGGGCCAGGGCTACGGTCAGGGCTACTAACGAGCCGTTTCGCACATATCGAGGCCAGAGGGGGCTGTTCCGCCAACGCGGGACAGCCCCTCTTTTCTTATTGATCCGTTGGGGACGGAGGAAAACGGATCATTTAGAACTGGCAAGGGCATGGTTTAATCGCGCGATCCACCCCAGTCTGGCGGCTGCCGATTCGGTGCGGTTTGAGACCGCTATTCGGCCCCATGGTGACCGGTGGTACTCTTGTATCCGTTTGAAATCGAGCGAAGGAGTGCCGCTATGGAGCAATCGAGCCTGTTTGGTGACGGCGTGGACATCGATACCGAAACGCCCGCGAGCACGGATACCGCTGCACCGGCCGATGCTCGTGCCCAGGCGGCAGCGCGTGCGGCCGAGCTGCGCCACGAGCTCGATTACCACGCCTATCGCTACTACATGCTCGATGCGCCCGAGATCACGGACGCCGCCTTTGACAAAATGCTCGTTGAGCTGCAGCAGATCGAGGCGACCTACCCCGACCTGGTGACGCCCGACAGCTATACCCAGCGCGTGGGCGGCTACGTGAGCGAGCAGTTTACACCGGTCACACATATGGCGCGCATGTATTCCATGGACGATGCTATGGACCTGGACGAACTTGACGCGTGGCTCCAGCGCGCCGAGGATGCGCTCGGTGCCGGCAGCGTCACCTATACCTGCGAGCTTAAGATCGACGGTCTGGGCGTGGCCCTGACCTATCAAAACGGCACCTTTGTGCGCGCCGCCACGCGCGGCGACGGCACCACGGGCGAGGATGTGTCGCTCAATGTCCGTACCATCAAGGATGTGCCCATGCACCTGTCCGAGCCGGCGCTCGCCCACATGGGCGCCGACCGCGAGCGTACCATTGAGGTACGCGGCGAGGTGTACATGCCCAAGGGCAGCTTTGTTCGTCTGAATGAAGAGGCCGATGCCGAGGGCCGCGACCCCTTTGCCAACCCGCGCAACGCCGCCGCCGGCAGCCTGCGCCAAAAGGACCCCAAGGTCACGGCGCGCCGCGACCTGGCTACCTTTATCTACGCCATTGCCGATACCGATCCGCTGCACGTCCACAGCCAGCGCGAGTTCCTGGACTGGCTGCGTAGCGCCGGCTTTAGCGTCAACCCCAACGTTGCCCGTTGCGCCACACCGGCTGAGGTTCACGAGTTCTGTGCCCAGGCGCTCGAGCATCGCGGCGACCTGGACTACGACATCGACGGCGTGGTCGTAAAGGTCGACAGCTTCCAACAGCAGCTCGACCTGGGCTTTACCGCCCGCGCGCCGCGTTGGGCCATCGCCTTTAAGTTCCCGCCCGAGGAAAAGCAGACCGTCCTGCGCGAGATTCGCATCCAGGTGGGTCGCACCGGCGTGCTCACGCCGGTCGCCGAGTTCGACCCGGTGACGGTCGCCGGCTCCACCATCGCGCGCGCCACGCTGCACAACATCGACGAGATCCGCCGCAAGAACGTGCGCGAGGGCGACACTATCATCGTGCACAAGGCGGGCGACGTAATCCCCGAGGTCGTGGGCCCGGTGCTCGACAAGCGCCCGGCCGATTCGGTCGACTGGCACATGCCCGAGGTCTGCCCCGTGTGCGGCAGCCCCGTGGTTCACGAGGATGGCGAGGTGGCCTACCGCTGCGTGTCCATCGACTGCCCCGCACAGCTCAAGGAACGCCTGCTCCACTGGGTGAGCCGCGGCTGCATGGACGTCGACGGCCTGGGCGACGAGATCGTCGACAAGATGATCGCCGCTAGCCTGATCCACGATGTCGCGGACTTCTACCAGCTCACGGTCGACGACATCGCCGGCCTGGACACGGGGCGCGTGTACGCCAGCTCCAACAGCAAAAAGGGCGTTAAGAAGGGCGATCCCATTCCGGTAGGCCTTAAGACGGCCGAGAAAATCATCGCCGAGCTCAACAAGTCCAAGAGCCAGCCACTCGGGCGTGTGCTGTTTGCCCTGGGCATCCGTCATGTGGGCAAGAGCGTGGGCGAGGTTATTGCCGAGCGATTCCTGTCGATTGACAAGCTTATCTTGGCGAGCGAAGAGGATATCGCCGAGTGCGAGGGCATCGGTCCCAAGATTGCGGCGAGCGTCAAGCAGTTCCTGGCCGTGCCCGAAAACCTTGCCGTGCTGGAGCGCCTGCGCCAGGCGGGCCTGTCGCTCGAGGTCGACTTGGGCGCCGCGCATGCACAAGCCGCAGCCGACGCGGGCGTGGCGGGCGAGCTCGCCGATGCACAACCGCTCGCGGGTCTGACCTTCGTGCTCACCGGCACGCTCGTCAACCGCACTCGCGACGAGGCGGGCGCGGCGCTCAAGGTGCTCGGCGCCAAGGTTTCGGGCAGTGTGTCAAAGAAGACGAGCTATCTGGTCGCCGGCCCCAAAGCGGGCTCCAAGCTTACCAAGGCCGAGCAGCTGGGTGTGCCCGTGCTGGACGAGGACGCGCTCGAGCAGATCCTGGCGACTGGTGAGGTGCCGGAGGCGTAATGGATATCGAGAATCGCAATTGCTCGCAGGCGGAAGGGCGCGCGAGGCATTCCCAAGTGCAGGCAAAAGAGCGCTTAATGATGCGAATTTGCGTTGCCGAGCGCGAGCGCGCGGCGGGTGCATCTCGCGATGCCTTTGAGGCGTTGACCGAGTTAGAGGCGAGGCTCGGTCTAGCCTAGAGAGACCGGCACCGTGATCTGCGTCACGTAGGTTGCTGGGTCGTCGCTGATGATGTCGTCGATCAGGGCGATTTTGCGTCGCCCCGCTACGCTACCAGTTTGTCAAAAGCCCCACGGCGGTTGAGCACGGTAAATGCAATCACGCAGATGACCGCCGACAAAATCGATCCGCACGGCGAGGCGATGCCCATGGGAAACAACGTGTCGGAATAGGCGTTCGACAGCAGCCATGCACCGGGTACGCGAATGAGTACCACAGCCAGCACGTTGTGCGCAAAGCCGATGTAGCTCTTGCCATACGCAGCGAAAAAGCCGCTAAAGCAAATGTGGATGCCGGCAAAGATCGCGTCGAAAATGTAGCTGCGCATATAGCCGGTACCGGCGGCGACTACTGCAGCGTCCTTGGCAAAAAAGCCGATAAACGCCGGCGCCACCAGCCACATCAGCACCGTGATCAGGCAGCCGTACACCACCGAGATGGTCATGGCATCCTTGAGCACCTGACGCGCGCGGTCGCCCTTGCCCGCGCCGGCGTTTTGCGCCGTGAGCGCGCTGACGGTAGCGCCCATGGAACTCGGCACGATAAACAAAAAGCTGATCATCTTTTCGACCAGGCCCACGGCGGCGGCATCAACCAGGCCGCGGTGGTTGGCGATGACGGTGATGAACATAAACGCCACCTGGATGCAGCCGTCCTGCACGGCCACGGGCACGCCGATCTTAAGAATGCTGCCGAGCACTTCGGGCTGGGGGCGCAGGTCGCTGCGCTTGAGGTGAATGTGCGTGCGGCGGCTCTTGAGCCACACGAGCGCGAGGGCAACGCTTGCCGTCTGGGCGGTTACCGTGCCGAGCGCCGCACCCACGGGGCCGAGTCCCATGTGACCGATAAACAGAAAATCAAGCGCGATGTTGATGATGCATGCCACGCCAATCACGTACATGGGCGAGCGCGAATCGCCTAGGCCGCGAAAGATGGCCGAGAGGATGTTGTACGCGGCGATAAAGGGAATGCCCATAAAGCAGATACGCAGGTAGGCGGCGGTTCCTTCGACCGCTTCGGCCGGCGTGCCAATGAGCGCCACGATCTGCGGACACAGTGCGAGCAGGACAGCGGCCAGCACCACCGAGACACCCATAAAGAGCGTGATGGTGTTGCCGATGGCGGTCTCGGCGCGGTCAAACCGACGCGAACCCACGGCGTGGCCGACGATAACCGTCGTTCCCATGGCCAGACCCACGAGCGTCACGGTAATGATATAGAGCGTCTGCGCGCCGTTGCCCACGGCGGTGATGCCGGCGGCGCCGCTAAACTGCCCCATCATGTACAGGTCGGCCATGCCGTAGAGCATCTGCAAAAAGTACGAGAGCATATAGGGCAGGGCAAAGACCGCGATGGTCTTAAGGACATTGCCGCGTGTGAGGTCGTGTTCCATGGGCGGGGCTTTCTGACTTGGTCTGTTTACGTACCAGTGTAGTGAAAACCCTACAACGATTGTAGAGTCAAGGTTTGTGTTGGCGGCGGGGCGAAAAAGTCACGCTCGCGTTCATTTCCAATTGAATACAGGGGCGCGTCCTGTGAGCATGGCGTCTGCACTAGCCTTGCAGAAATCGATTTCGCATCACTTGACACCGCCGCACGGCGCGCCATAATACGTGGGTTTGCGAACAACGTTTGATGGGGGATGAACCTGCGTGCGCAATCTCAAGATTTTGTTTTCCTATCTGGGGGCATACCGCCGCGATGCCATGCTCGGCGTGCTCTTTGTGACGGCCGAGACGGCGCTCGAGCTGTTTATCCCGGTCATCATGGCAAATATCATCGACGTGGGCGTGCCCGCGGGCGACATCAACTATATGCTGTTGCAGGGCACGTATATGTTGATATGCGCTGCATTTTCGCTGGTACTTGGCTTGGGCTATGCGCGCACGTCTGCCCGCGTTGCCTCGGGGCTGGGCGCTAACCTGCGCGAGGCGGAGTATCGCAAGATTCAGACGCTCGCCTTTGGCAATCTGGACAACTACGATGCCAGCTCGCTCGTCACGCGCATGACCACCGATATCACCGTCATCCAAAACGCCATCGGCAACGGCTTTCGCCCCATGGTGCGCGGCCCCGTGACGCTCATCGTCGGCTTGGTCTATGCGCTGGTGCTGTCGCGTCCGCTTGCTACGGTATTCGCGATCATCCTGCCGGTGTTGGCGATCGTACTGGGCGTTATCACCTATCGCGTCAGTCCGCTTTACCGCCAGCTGCAGACCTCGATGGACCATCTCAACGGTGTGGTGCAGGAGGACCTCACCGCCGTGCGCGCCGTCAAGGCGTACGTGCGTGCCGAGCACGAGGAGGCCAAGTTCGATGCCGTCAATACCGAGCTTGCGCGCACCGCGACGAAGACCTTTGGCAACGCCGTGCTCAACCTGCCGGTGTTCCAACTCTCGATGTACGTGGCTGCGCTCTCGATTCTGTGGATTGGCGGCCGCATGATCATCGAAGGTCGCTTGGGCGTGGGCTCGCTCACGGGCTTTATGAGCTACGTGCTGCTGATCATGAACTCGCTCATGATGATTTCCAACGTGTTTTTGCTGCTCACACGCGCACTTGCCAGCGTGGAGCGCATCTCGCGGGTGCTCGACGAACGTTCGCTTATCCAAGCGCCCGACGCTGCCGCTGCCGTGCACGGGGTGGCCGACGGAAGCATCGAGTTTCGCGACGTGTCGTTTAAGTACCGCGCGGATGCTGCCGAGGATGTGCTCGAGCATATTGACCTTTGCATTGAGGCAGGCTCCATGGTGGGCGTGCTCGGCGGCACAGGCTCGGGCAAGAGTTCGCTTGTGCAGCTGATCGCGCGCCTGTACGACGCCACCGAAGGCGCCGTACTCGTGGGCGGGCGCGATGTGCGCGATTACGACCTGGTTGCCCTGCGCGACGCCGTGGGTATCGTGCTGCAAAAGAACGTGCTGTTTACGGGTACCGTGCGCGAGAACCTGCAGTGGGGCGCGCCCGATGCCACCGACGAGGAGCTGCTGCGCGCCTGTCGAGCGGCATGTGTGGACGAGTTCCTGGATCGCATCGGCGGACTCGACGGCTATCTGGGCCAGGGCGGTGCCGGTGTCTCGGGCGGGCAGAAGCAGCGCCTGTGCATCGCGCGTACATTGCTCAAACATCCGCGTGTGCTCATCTTTGACGATTCGACCAGCGCGGTCGATATGGCGACCGACGCCAAGATTCGTGAGCATATTGCTCAGATTCCCAATACGACGGTGATTGTCATCGCACAGCGCATTGCGAGCGTCATGGATGCCGACCGCATTATTGTGTTGGACGACGGTCGTGTCCACGGCGTGGGCACGCACGAGGAACTGCTGGCGGGCGATAGCATCTACCAGGAGATTTACGCCTCGCAGATGGAGTTCGCGGGGAACGCGGACACCGGCGACGGCTGCGACGATGGCTGCGCGAATGATCCGTTTTCCTGCGTTCCCAGCGGATCGCCCTTGGAAGGGGGTGAGCGCCATGCCTAAGACATCCGCTCAGGCCCGTCCCACCAATCTGTCGCAGACGCTTCGCCGCTTGCTCTCCTACATGGGTCACGCCAAGTTCTCGTTGCTCGCGGTGGGCGTGCTCGCCTCCGTCGCCGCCATCGCGAGCCTCGCCGGCACCTACATGGTGCGCCCCATCGTCAACGGTTTGGCAACGGGCGGCGAGGAACTGCTCGCTAGGCAGGTTATCTTTACCGCTGCCATCTACGCCGCGGGCGTGCTCTCGGCTCTGGGCTACTCGCAGATCATGGTGCGCGCGGCCCAACGCGTGGTGTCCGATATTCGCCGCGACCTGTTCGCGCACATCCAGATGCTGCCGCTGAGCTACTTCGACAGCACGCGCTCGGGTGACATCATGAGCTTCTTTACCAACGACGTCGACACCGTCTCCGAGGCGCTCAACAACAGCTTTGCCAACGTGATTCAGGCGAGCATCCAGGTGGTCGGCACCACGGCCATGCTCATCATCCTCAACTGGCAGCTCACGATTATCACGCTCGTGTGCGATGTGGCCATTGTGCTGTACGCTCGCTACTCGGGCATGCGTTCCAAGCGCTTTTTTGCCGCCCAACAGGCGTCGCTTGGCGACCTGGACGGATATATCGAAGAGATGGTCTCGGGCCAAAAGGTCATCAAGGTCTTTAATCACGAGCAGGCCAACGTGGCTGGTTTTGACGCGCGCAACCAAGAGCTGCGCCGCACCGGTGGCGCCGCGCAAGCCTACGCCAACTCCATGGTGCCCATGACCGTGGTGATCGGCTATGCCAACTACGCCATCGTCGCCGTGGCGGGCGGCATGCTCTGCATCAAGGGGCTCGCCGACGTGGGCGCGCTTGCAAGTTACCTGGTCTTTGTGCGTCAGGCCGCCATGCCCATCAACCAGTTTACGCAGCTGGGCAACTTTTTGCTCAACGCGCTTGCCGGTGCCGAGCGCCTGTTTGCCGCCATGGATCTTGAGCCCGAGGTGGACGAGGGCTGCGTGGAGCTGGTGCAGACGGGCGACGCCGCGTGGGCGTGGAAGATTCCCGAGGGCCAGGGCGTGGGCGCGTACGGGCACTTGCATGACGTGGCTGCCGTTGACGAGTCGGGCCGCGTGGTGGCTGCCGACGGCACCGAGCTCACGTGCGGCTTGGTCCCGCTTGCCGGTGACGTGCGCTTCCATGCCGTGGACTTTTCCTACGTGCCGGGCACTCGTGTGCTCACGGACCTCAACCTGTTTGCCAAGCCGGGGCAAAAGATCGCGTTTGTGGGCTCGACGGGCGCCGGAAAGACGACCATCACCAACCTCATCAACCGCTTCTACGAGGTCGATGACGGCGAGATCACGTACGACGGCATCGATGTCAAGCACATTGCCAAGGCCAGCCTGCGCGGGTCGCTCGGCATTGTGCTGCAGGACACGCACCTGTTTAGCGGCACCATTGCGCAGAACATCCGCTTTGGCAAGCTCGGCGCGACCGACGAGGAAGTGCGCGCCGCTGCCGAGGCCGCCTGCGCTGATTCGTTTATCCGTCGCCTGCCTAGAGGGTACGACACGCCGGTCACGGCCGACGGCGCCAACCTGTCGCAGGGCCAGCGCCAGCTGCTCGCCATCGCGCGCGTGGCCGTCGCCGACCCGCCGGTGCTCATCCTGGACGAGGCCACTTCGAGCATCGACACGCGCACCGAAAAGCTTATCGAGCGCGGTATGGACCGCATCATGCGCGGACGCACCACGTTTATGATCGCGCACCGCCTGTCCACCGTCCGCGACGCCGATGCCATCATGGTCCTCGAACACGGCCGCATCATCGAACGCGGCACGCACGAAGAACTGCTCGCCCAGCACGGCGAGTACTGGCAGCTGGCGCATGGCTTAAAAGAGTTGGAT
>DXMB01000053.1:0-16643 GCA_019414425.1 Collinsella sp. | reverse complement strand
GCGTCACCAGCGAGCTGTGCAAGCGCACCAACAATCCCGACATCTTCTGCATGCATGAGCTTCCTTCTGTCCACAACGCAGATCACCGTGTTGGCAAGATGCTCCTCGACCAGTGCAAGAACGACCTCCATCGCGAGATCATCACCGAGGGTTTCGAGATTGCCGACGAGTGCTTTGAGGCCAACGCTTCGGTCATCTTCCGTGAGGCAGAGAACCGTCAGCACACCATCAAGGCCGTTATGTGTGCCCTTCTAGGTCTCTAGGAGTTGTATCAATGGAAAATGCAAAGTTAAAGAGCAGCAAGGTCTACGCATGGGTTCTCGTAATCGCGCTTGGCCTCATGTCTGCTGGTACGACCGGATCCTATAGCGTAATCGCCGGCTCCTTCGTCGCGCCCGTGTGCGAGGAGTTCGGGTTTGACTATTCAATCTTCTCGTATTACTTCACCGCGACGCTCATCGGTCTTGCGGCGGCGCTTCCGTTTGTCGGAAAACTCATCCCCAAGGTTGTTGGCAAGGTTTGGCTCCCCGTCGTCGAGCTTATTCTGCTCGCCGCCGGCGCAGGCATGGCTTTCTACACCGAAGTTTGGATGTTCATCGCCGCTGGCGCCCTGATTGGCATTTGCTTCGCCTTCACCACCGGCGTCGCCATGTCCGACGTTATTGACCAGTGGTTCAAAAAATCTGGTGGCCTGGCAATTGGTCTTGCTTGGGCAGTGAACTCGATTTACATGCTCATCATGAGCCCCGTCATCACCTCTGTCATCGAGGCCGCTGGCTGGAGGACTGGTTATCTGGTGCTCGCTGGCGTCTCCGCCGTGCTCATTCTCCCCGCTTCCGTCCTGATTATCCGCTATAAGCCTCAGGACAAGGGCATGCTGCCCTATGGCTACGTCGAGGGCGAGACGGTCGCCGAGACCGAGGAGACGACCGAGGATAGCACGCGTGGCGTTAGCTATGCGCGCGCCATTAAGTCGCCTGCCTTCTTCTTCTGCATCGGCTTCCTCTGCCTCGTTCAGCTCACTTGCTGCATGAACCAGCTCTTCCCGACGTATGCTTCCGAGGTTGGTTTTAGCCCCATGGTGGGCGGCTTCATGGTATCCGCTGCATCGCTCTTCGATCTGTTCCTCAATCCGATCGTCGGCACCACTTGCGATAAGTTCGGCAGCACGAAGGCCATTCTGGGCTGGCTCGCTGTCTCCATCCTCTCCTTTGTCATGCTCATGATGAGCAGCGGCAACTCGACGCTCAGCATCTTCGCAGCAGGCGTGAACGACGTAATGTACGTCATCGCTGGCACTGCCCTGACCGTTTTGGTTATGGATGTCTTTGGCTCCCGCGATTTCGGTCGCATCTTCGCGCTGATCTGCTCCGTGGGCTATATCGTCGGCGCCTTTGGCATGCCCGTTATGATGAAGGTCTATGAGCTTGTCGGCTCCTTCCAGGGCGTCTTCATCTTCTGCATCGCATGCAACGTTATTATCGGCCTGTTCTTGCTGCTGGCAAAAAAGACTGGTAAGAACCTCTCCTGGGACGAATAGTCCGATTCGTCTTAGACATACGCTGTAGGGCTTAACCTGCAGCCGCTTTGGGGCATCGACAAACGTCGGTGCCCTTTTTCATCGAATGTGACAAAGGGACAGCCCCTTTGTCACATTGAGTGGCTTGTAAATCGAGGTCTAATGCTTTTCCCGAGAAGTGAACGAGTCAAAATGGACCCCCGAAGCATCGACACTTTTGGCGAGCAATTTCCTGCGGTTTTGCAGTCGAATCCTGCGGTTTTGATGCCTAAAAATGCCAATGCTTCGGGGGTCCAAAAACAGTCGTTCACTTCTCGGGAAAAGTATTAGACCTCGAGATATAGACGATGTTCGCGAGCGGCAATTAGAGCGTAAGCCTTTAGTTCTTTTTTGCAGAGAGCATGAGCCTAATTTCCGGATGGGTGTATTCGTCGAAATCTTCTGCGGCTTCGGTGTCAAAGGTGTAGTACGACTTGATAGATTCGTCCTCCGTCTTGATGCTGATTTCTTTATATAGGGATCCGGCTAAAAATGTCTGTTTAAAATCATCCGACAGGCTGCATGGCGTGAGGAGGCCCGGTGTGGCAACGGAAATGTCCAACCCGTTGAGCGGGGCGCAGAGCGTCGCGATGTCCTGCTCGGCGCGAGCGAGGTTGTCTGCAAGGCTTTCCTCGGGGTTGACCTGACTGGTGTAATCGACGTCCGTGAGCATGCCGTCTGCATCAAAAGAAAGGTAGACATAGGCTGCTTGAGCGCCAAGGTCATTGTCGCGCAGATAGCCGATAATGCGGTAGCCGTAGTCGTGATACGACTCGTATGGGTCGTCTGCCGCGACGCGTTCACACACGGGCTCCAGGGCATCTTGCGCGATGGCGAGCTGCTCGGCAACTGCAGCCTTTCTCGCCTGAAGCTCGTTATTTCCCTGGACAAACTGCGGGATGTAGACGCCAAGCAGCACAATGGCGGGCACCACTGCGAGAGCTATGGCCTGCTTCTTGACGCTTGGAATCGTCACGCCGTATGCGTTTGCCATGGCCTCGGCATTGCTCGAGGTCTCGGCTAGCACGTCTGCCGCGGTGGCAACTGCCCCTACGGCGCCGGCGACCTCCGCGGCGCCGCCCAGGTTGCGCGCGAGATCGTTATCACTGTTCTTGAGCAGGCGGCCGGCAGCTTGCGTGGCGAGCACGCCGGCGACCTCCGCGGAGCGGTCTTTGTTGGTTTGGGCTACCGCAAGCCTGCTCTGCAGCTCCTTCCACTGTTTGCCCTGCATTCCAAAGCGCGGCGCAAGAGCGCAATAGCAAAAGACGACGAGTTCGATTACGGTGAGTGCGATGGCGGTATATATGCCCGCGGGTTGGAATTCCTTTTGGTGGAACGCGATATCGTTGATCATTTGGAGCGGCAGCATGAGCAGACATGCTACGAACGACATGACGAGTGCGGTCGCTGCGATCTTGGGGTACGCACAGTACCGCTGAATGCGTTTCTTTTCACGTTCGGTGAGCTGATGCATGGGGGCCTCGACTCTCATCGTTTTTCGGGGGCGATGCGCACACGCTCTTGAGTATAGATGAGTGGGGGAGCTGCTGCGGGGCGGCCCTACTTGCTGTTCGTGGACACCGTTCACCTTCGTTGCACAGGGATGGTTGGAGGGCTGGTTGGCGTCAAGTAACCGCCTCCGCCTTGTGGGCCGCCTCGAGGACAAGGCATAATGCATGTGACAAAGGGGCAGTCCCTTTGCCACATTGATTTGAGAGTAGATGTTGATGATTCTATCGCTTGCCCCTATGGAGGGGATTACCGGGCATGTGTTCCGTCGCGTGCACGCGGAGTGCTTCGGCGCACTCGATTGTTATTACACGCCGTTTTTGCCGCCGCCGCGCGTGGGCAACCGCTTTGGCGGTAAGGCGTTTAAAGAGGTCGATCCCGCCAATAACCAGGGGCTCAACGTGGTGCCTCAGCTGATGTCCAAGAACGCGGACGAGTTTGTGTGGGCGGCGCAGGTGCTCGCCGACATGGGTTACCGCGAGGTCAATCTCAACCTTGGCTGCCCCTCGGGCACGGTTGTTGCCAAGGGGAAGGGTTCGGGCTTTCTGCGCAACCTGGATGAGCTCGAGGTGTTCTTGGGTGACGTGTGCGAACGTTCGCCGTTGTCGGTGTCGGTAAAAACCAGGCTGGGGTTGGAGAGTGACGAGGAGTACGAGCGTGTGCTCGATCTATATTGCCGCATGCCGCTAGCAGAGCTAATCGTGCATCCGCGCGTGCAAAAGGACCGCTATACGGGCTCGCCGCGCAAGGAGTTTTACGGCGAGACACTGGAGCGGGCGCCGTTTCCCGTGGCCTACAACGGTGACATCTTTGATCTTGAGGACATGGATGAGCTGGTAGAGGCCTATCCCGGAACGCGCCACGTAATGTTGGGACGCGGCCTGCTTGCGAACCCCGCGCTGGCTCGCATGGTTGCCGGCGGCCCTGCTGCTACGGCAGCTGAGCTGCAGCGCTTCCACGACACGCTGTTCGCAGCCTATGCGGACGAGATTGGCGGCAACGCGGTCTTCCGCATGAAGGAGTGGTGGTTCTACGCCAAGTGCGCTTTCGCCGACCCCACTACCGTTCACAAGCTCGTACGTAAGACCAAAAAGGCCGACGAATACCGCGCCGCCGTCAATCGCGTCTTTCGCGAGCAGCCACTTGCTCCTACCGCCCGCTTCCACGGCTAGTTAGTCATTGGGGACGTTCTTTAACGACTACTCATTTAAGTACGTCCCCAATGAGTGGAACTACTCATTTAAGTGCGTCCCCAATGAGTGCTAGAGCAGGTTCTTCTGTACCCAGGTGATGATGTCGCTCGATTCGTAGAGTGGCTCGCCGTCAATGAACAGGCAGGGAACCTGGCGCTTTCCGCCGACGGCGATGAGCGTCTGCTCGGCATCGGGGTCGGTCGAGATATTGCGCTCGGGGATGGCCACGCCGTTATCGGCCAGGAAGCGCTTGACCTTTATGCAATACGGGCAGCCAGTCATAACGTAGAGCGCGAGTTCATGATCAGTAGCCATAAGTCTCCAATCGGTTGAGGTTTCGATTGAAATACCCAAAGCCGCTGCGGTCTATGCGTGAGCCGATGACGACTCGATCGCCTGAACCAGAAACGCCGTGGCGCCGGCGCCGCAGGGCTTGTCGTAGTAGTCGATAAAGCGCTGATCGGCAAGATAGCCGTGGGCGAGGCCCAGGTATGCTTCGTCTTGGGGTTCGTGTCCCCAGTTAAGGCCAATCCATCGACGGTGCATTGCGACAAGCTTGCGCGCCTCACTTCCATCCGGTTCGCCGTCGCCCATGGCGATCGAGAGCTGGCCCAGAATAGCGCGTTCAAGTTCCTTCATGTCGTTCCATGTCTCGGGGTCCATGTCCAGCAGTGCCTCGTTTGCTGCATCGACGGCCTCGTCGCCATAGCGCGCCCGCGCCTCGGCACCGTAGCGCTCCTCGTTTTCCTGCACGGTGCGCCAGCGCTCCAATTGCGGCAGCACGGCGCCCATGAGCGAGACGGCTTCGTCGAGCGACATACCGGTGTTTTGTGCCAGGCGCGGGGCGCAATCCTCAATCATGGCCTCCATCGTGGTCTCGTAGGTGTACTTGCCGTGGTCGTAGCACCACTTGCAGTAATGATCGGTCGTTGCGCCGTGAGCATCGGTACCGCAGTCGTCGGGCGTGAGTATCATGCCGCAGCTCTGGCAATAGTGCTCGGGCATTTCGAGCAGGTGGGACAGCGGTTCTCCGGTTATGGCGGCAATGAGCTTCATCATGTCGATGCCCGGCGTGACCTCGCCGCGTTCCCAACGGCTGACGGCTTGGCGTGTGACGAAGAGCTTGGCGGCGAGTTGCTCTTGGGTGAGATTGTTGTCGCGGCGGATGGCGATGAGCTTTTCTGCAAAGGCCATGACGGCTCCTTTCTGCTGTTTGTTGCTTTAAGCATACGCGGCGGCCGGCACCCTTCCAAGCAACCGTTGGTTGCACGACGGGGACCGCGGCGAAGAATTGCGCGCAACACCCCACGCCTCCATGCCGTACAATGACCGGCATGGAACCTATTGCACACATACATACCGACCTGCCGCAGAAGTTCGGCATCCCACGCAACAGCTTTTTGGCGCCCCATCTGCAGGGACGCATCGTCTTTGAGCCGGAATTTGCCTCCAACGCTGCAGTTGAGGGTCTGGACTCCTTCTCTCACCTATGGCTGCTATGGTGCTTCGAAAACGGAACGCCCGGCGGCACGGCTAAGGACATAGCCGCCGATGCCAAAACGCAGGACAGGTCCGGCACCAACGCAAAATGGTCGAAAACCGTGCGCCCGCCGCGTCTGGGTGGAGCCGAGCGTGTGGGCGTGTTTGCCACACGCAGTCCGTTTCGCCCTAATCCCATCGGGCTCACCTGCGTCAAGCTCAGCCGTGTTGAGCTCACCGATGATGGCCCGATCATCCATATACTGGGGGCCGACCTGCGCGACGGCACGCCCATCTACGACATCAAGCCCTACATTCCATTTGCCGACTGTCACCCGGATGCGACGGGCGGCTGGATTGAGGACGCGCCGTGGCAAGAGCTCGATGTTGAGTTCCCACAAGCGCTGAAAGATACGGTCCCGCCTGCAAAGCTCCCCGGCTTGGTCGAGGTCCTTCGCCAAGATCCGCGCCGTGCGGGTAGCAAACACGAGCCAAACCGCGTTTACCATTTGGCTTACGCTGGGCTTGACATATCGTTTACGGTCGACGGAACCAGGTTGACGATAACCGCCATCAACGACGCGCGAGACTAACCAGCTACTCGTCCGCACCCGCCAAATTCAACGCCAAACCCCATGCCAAAACCGCCCATGCTGGTGGACAATAACGCCTACCGAAACAATCACTTTGCACGGGAGCTCAGCATGAAATACGACTTTACCTCGCTTATCGACCGCCACGGCATGGACGCCATCGCCGTTGACTCCTGGGGAGAAATTCCCGGCATGGCTCCGAACGCACCCGACGAGGGCTTCGACCGCATCCCCATGTGGGTAGCGGACATGAACTTTGCCACGGTGCCCACGGTCCAGGAGTACATCATTCAGCGCGCCCAGCATCCCATGTTTGGCTATTTCAATCCGCGCGACGAGTACTTCGACCGCATCATCGAATGGCAGACCCGCCGTAATGGCGTCGAAGGCCTGCTCCCTGAGCATATCGGCTACGAAAACGGCGTACTGGGCGGTGTCGTGTCGACGTTGCGCGCATATGTCCAGCCGGGCGATGCGGTGCTGGTCCACAGTCCCACCTACATCGGCTTTACCAAGTCCATCGAGGCCGCGGGCTATCGCATTGTCCACAGCCCGCTTAAGCTCGACGATCAGGGCGTGTGGCGCATGGATTTTGAGGACATGGAGCGCAAGCTCGCACAAAACCATATCCATGCCGCCGTGTTCTGCTCGCCGCACAATCCCTGCGGCCGCGTATGGGAGCGCGACGAGATCGAACGTGCCATGGACATCTATCGTCAGCACGATTGCGTGGTGATCTCGGATGAGATTTGGTCCGATATCATCCTGCCGGGCCACAAGCATATCCCGACGCAGTCGGTGAGCGAGGACGCCCACATGCGCACGGTTGCCCTCTACGCGCCTAGCAAGACGTTTAACCTGGCGGGCCTGGTCGGCAGCTACCACATCATCTATAACGAGACGCTGCGCGACCGCGTGTGCGCCGTGTCCGACAAGACCCACTACAACGAGATGAACGTCCTCTCCATGCATGCGCTTATCGGTGCCTACCAGCCGCAAGGCTACGAGTGGGTTGATGAGCTCAATGAGGTCATCGAGGGCAACGTCGACTACTTCTGCAATTACGTGGACAAGCATTTTGCGGGCGTGTCCTATTCGCGTCCGCAGGGCACCTACATGGTGTTTCTGGACTGCACCGAGTGGTGCCGCGAGCATGGCCGCGATATTCAGTGGCTGCTCGACGAGGGGGCGCGCGTGGGCGTGGGGTATCAGGACGGCCGCCCGTTCCACGGGCCCTGCCACATTCGCGTGAATCTGGCGCTGCCGCTTTCGCGCGTAAGGGAGGCGTGCGACCGCCTGGACCGCTACGTTTTTGGGGTATAGGGGGCGCTCGATTCGAGTGCTGCCCCATGCGCCCACGCCGTCAAAATGCGTGGGCGCATGGGGCGCAGAGGGTAGCGAGCGCGTTTTTCGCATTCGCTACTTTTCCTGAATCTGCTTGCCGCAAAGATGCTCAATCGAAATCTCGTAGAGTTGGACGCCCTTGATGTCTTTGGCGATTTCCTCCTCGACTTCTTCGGCAGAAGGGTAGTACTTAAGTGCTAACTGGCGGACTTTGTCCTCGATAAACGAAGGCGTCTCGTCTACCAGGCGGCAACGGCCAAAGACCACGGTGCTCATAACGTAGGGAGCCCAGTCGTCGTCCTTGTACCACTCGTTGCCGTACACGGTAAAGCAGACTTTATCGTCACGCTTGAGCGAATCGACCTTGTGGCCAGCCTTGGCGCCATGGAAATAAATCTTGTCGTGTTTGGGGTCAAAGAAGTAGTTGACGGGAATGGCGTATGGGTAGCCATCATCGCCGTTAACGGCAAAGACGCCGCGCTTACAGGTGGCCAGCAGCTCGCGCGCCTCCTCGTCGGTGATGGCACGTTTCTTTCGACGTAAGGGCCTAAACATCGTTGGCTTCCTTTCTAACTGTGCATGGTGGGTGAGCACAAACTATAGCGAAACAGTTCCGTTTTTCTTGATGCGGGCGAGGATGTTTTTGAGCTTGTTAAAGTCGAGCGGTTTGGGCAGATGGGCGTTCATGCCGGCATCGTGTGCCGCCTTGGCGTCCTCGGCAAAGGCATTGGCGGTGAGCGCGATGATGGGGATGTCGGCTGCATCGGCCTTCTCGCTCAGACGAATCGCGCGAGTTGCCTCGTAGCCATCCATACCCGGCATCATGATGTCCATCAGGATCGCATCGAAGCTGCCGGCGGGACGACTAGTGTATAGTTCGACCGCTTCTTTGCCGTCGGCGGCGCGAGTTACGACGATGCCTTCGCTTTCGAGCAGGGCCTGGGCGATTTCGGCATTGAGCTCGTTGTCTTCGGCCAAAAGGACGTTCATGCCGGCAAGCGAGCAGCTGTTTGCCTGGCCGTCCGCACGTTCCCTTGCCTGAGGGTTCTTGTCGATATCGAGCGGAATCTGGACGTTGAACGTACTTCCCACGCCGACCTCGCTCGAAATCTCAATCGTGCCTCCCATCATGTCTATGAGCGATTTGACGATCGGCATGCCCATGCCAGTTCCCTGAAATTTACTGCGGGCATCGTTGCCCTCTTGGGCAAACGGTTCGTAGATGTGCTTAAGAAACTCGGGCGACATGCCGATGCCGGTGTCCGAGACGCTAAAGCAAAACACGGCGTGCTCGTCGTCGACCGGCTTGATGGTCGATGAGAACGTGACGGTGCCTCCGTGCTTGTTGTACTTGATGCTGTTGTCGAGCAGGTTGACAAGGATCTGCCGAATATGGGTGGGGCTGCCGATCATATATTGGTCGACAGCGTAGGGCTCGCTGGTGTCGAGCATGGTTATGCCGCGGTCCGATGCGCGGAGCTTGCACAGTACGAGCGCATTGTCGCACAGCTCTTTAAGGTTGAATGATTCGTGCTCGAGCGTCACTTTGCGCTCCTCGATCCTGCCCATCTCGAGGATGTCGTTAATCAGTGACAGCAGGTGATTGGCGGCTACGCGCGCCTTGGCGCGGCTTTCGCGGGCGACCTGCATGTCGCCTTCTCTCAATTCCTCAATTTCGATAAGGCCCAGGATGTCGTTGAGCGGCGTGCGGATGTCGTGGCTCATGCGCGTGAGGAAAGCGGTTTTGGCGGCGTTGGCGGCATCGGCTTTCTGCCGTTCCTCCTGTGCGCGGTAAAGCGACCAGACAAGGATGACGATGCCGGTGAGCAAAATGCAGATGACGACTGCCGCAATGACGATGCGGTTGCGGTAGAGAAGTCGGAACGCATCCGATTCTTGCGCCGAGTACGATGTGGGGAAATAGCTGTTTGCAGAGAGCGATTCACCTGCATTGACGATGCCCTTATTGATGATTCCCAGCAGCTCGGGCTTGCCGCGCGAAATTAAACACGATAGTTGTGCCGTGTTGGTGAGTTCCTGTGTTTCGAAATCCTCGATGTCGTAGATGTCGCGGAGAGTTTCCAGGCGCGTGCTGGGGACAATGATGCAACGTGCCTTCCCCTCATCGAGGGCTTTGAGCACCTCGCCGTCATTCGAATACTCGGTTACCGTTGCGTTCGGAAAGAGACTTTCGAGCTCAAAACGGTTAACGATTGTGCTCTTTGTACAAGCGATGTTCTTAAGGTCGCTGTTCAGGTTTTTGCCATTGTGAATGGCGGTCAGCGAAACCGTTCCCATCGAGTTTGACTGGATGACCCCTGTCTGCTCGGCGAGCCAGTAGTCGCGAAACAACGGCAGGGCGACATCGATGGTTCCGTTGGAAAGGGCTTTGATCATTTGCTTGTTGTTCGAGAGTGCGATTGTTTTGACCGTAATGTCAAACTTGTCGTGCAACGTCGTTGCAAGCGAGGCGAGCGACCCTTCCATCTCGCCGTCGTCATTTTGCGTACAGTAGGGAAGTTGGTTTTTAAGATAGCCGAGCGTGATGGTATTGCCGTTTTCTTTGAGCCAGGTGGTCTCGGTGCCGGTGAGCGATGACGAGCCACTGTTTTGGGTCGAGTAACTCGTTTTGACTTCCTCGTTATAGCGCGGGTTATCGCGGGCGATGGTCGTCATGGCGGCGTTGATGTCGTTCATCAGGTCAGGGCGGCTTTTGGGAACGGCAAAATAGTAGTCGCTCGAGCCTACGTAGAACATGGGTGACGCATCGGGCGACGAAATGGTGTCGTTCATGATGACGGCGTCGACCTCGCCGTCTGCAAGCGCCTCAAAGAGGGCGCTGCCGGTGTCGATTTCTTTATAGGTGCAGGTAACGTCTTCGTTGGCGAGCCACTGCTGGCCGACGATAGTTTGCATAACGCCAGAGTTGCAGCCGATGGTGAGGCCTTGGAGCGCCTGAGGGTCACCCTTGGCTAGATCGTCGCGGTCGGGCCTGGCGTAGATATAGTAGCGCTCGGTGCCCTCGGGATTTGAGGAAAAGAGCAGCTTCTGCTCGCGTTCTGCCGAATACGAGATGTTGGGCATGAGGTCGATTTCGCCTGCCTCGAGCATGTCCATAAGCTCGGAGAAGGTGCCGCTAACGTATTCGTATTGCCAGCCCTTTGTGTAATACGAGAGGGTCTGGAGGTACTCGTAGCCCCATCCCGAGAGGCGCTCGCCCGGCGTGCCTTCCTGGAAGCCTTTGTTGTTGACGAGCCAGCCAACGCGGACCGTCTTGACCTGGTGGTCGGAGTCGGCGGCAAAGGCGGGGGCAGGCATGACGGCGCTCAGTACGGTGAGTACGGCAACCGCGACGGCTAGGGTGCGATATAGAGCCAAACGAAGGATGGCGGAAGGTTTCACATGTAATCCTATCGAGTCGAGACAATATCACATAAGGATACCAGCTCAACCTGCCCACTCAGCCACCGCACCGCTAAACGGTCAGGTAGTCATTGGGGACGTTCTTGTTTGACTAGTCATTTAGGAACGTCCCCAATGACTAGTTCCGTTTGCGGGGGAGGCGTGGGACAATACCGAGCGAATGTGATTGGGCGTCTGGGAAAAGAGGTCGCGATGAACAAGTTGAGGACGCTTGCTGACGTGTTGCGCCAGGCTGGCTTTGCGCGCATCACGGGCCTGTTTCTCGTCTTCTATCTGCTGTGCTCGACGGCCGTCTGGCTGTCCGAGCCCACGACCCTCACGTTTGGCGACGGCCTCTGGTTTAGCTTTGAGACCGTATCGACGATCGGCTTCGGTGATATCCCGGCCGAGACGCCGGTTGCCCGCGCTATCACCGTCGTTTTGAGCGTCATCAGCATCTTCTACATCGCCATGCTCACGGGCGTGGCGGTGAACTACTGCAACACGCTCATCAAGATGCGTCAAAAGGACACCATGGCGCGCTTTATGGACGATCTCGAGCATTTGGAAGAGCTCGATCGTGACGAGCTCGCCGACCTGTCGCGCCGTGTGCGCGAATATCGCCGACGCCAACGCTAGAACGGGCGACGCGCGTCACGACGAGGGGGACTGAATATGAATATCACGGTATACCTGGGCGCGAGCGTCGGCAACGACCCGGCGTTTCTGCCTGCAGTGCGAGAGCTCGGCACGTGGATTGGCTCCAACGGCCACGCGCTGGTATACGGCGGCTCCAAGTCGGGCCTGATGGGCGCGCTTGCCGATAGCGTGCTCAATGCTGGCGGGCATGTGACGGGCGTTGAGCCGAGCTTTTTTATCGAGGCAGAGTTTCAACACGACGGTATTGACGATCTCATCGTGACGAGTGACATGGCCGAGCGTAAGGCCAAGATGATCGAGCTCGGCGACGCGTTCATCGCCTTCCCGGGCGGTACGGGCACGCTCGAGGAGATTGCCGAGGTCATGTCCGCCGTGTCGTTGGGGCATCTCGATGCGCCGTGCATCCTGTACAACCTCGGGGGCTACTACAACGATCTTAAGGCGCTGCTCGAGCACATGATTGATAAGGGGCTTTCGAGCCCGAGGCGCCAGCACGGCATCTACTTTGCCGACGATTTGCGCGAGATTGCCTCGATTATTAACGGATAAGTCTTGAGCCTGCCCCACTATGACTCCCAATGGTGCCGTTTGCGGCGCAGACGGTTGACTCGTTCGGGCAACGCTCGCTCTACAATAAAACGTATCTTTGTCGATTTTGACCACGGGAGGTCCCGATGGACAACCTTGCAAAACCCAAAAACCGTGCGCTGTTTTTAGTGAGCGTGGCTGTGACCGGTGCGTTTGCGGGCGCCGCGGTCTGGCTGTTCTTCTTTGCGATGGAGCACGGTATCGACTATTTATGGACCGAGATTCCGCATATGCTGGGCGTCGCTTCGCCTGAGCTCGCAAGCGGTCCGTTCGGTTTTTTGCCGTACCCGTTTTTCGTCTGCCTGCTGGGCGGTCTGCTGATTGGTCTGTACGAAAAGATGACGGGCACCAAGACCGATGACCTCAACCAGGTGATGGCCAAGGTTAAACAAGACGGCCGCTACCCGTACGACAACCTGGGCAAGCTTTCGCTCGCGGCATTGCTGCCGCTGCTGTTTGGCGGAAGCATTGGACCGGAGGCCGGCCTGACCGGCGTTATCGCGGGCCTGTGCAGCTGGGTCGGCGACCGCATGCGCCGCTTTGGCGCCGAGTTTAGGGAGCTCACACTGTTGGGCACCCAGGCCGCGCTGACGGCGCTCTTTACCGCGCCCGTCTTTGGCTTTGTGGCGCCGCTCGCCGGTAGTGCCGACGGCCAGGGCGCCGGGGACGATGGGGATTCCGCGTCCGACGAGATCACCATCAAGCTGCCCAAGGCGCAAAAGACGGTGGTCTACGGCATTGCGATTGCCGGCGGTCTGGGTACCTACCTGCTGCTTGGCCAGCTTGTGGGCGGCGGCATGGGCATGCCCAGGTTCGAGTCCGCTCAGGTGGGCAACCTGGAGCTTGCCTGGCTCATTCCGCTGGCGCTCATCGGCACCGTTTGCGGTTGGCTGTACTTTGTCTCTGAGCATGCAAGCGAGGCGCTGTCCCATGCCATAGGGGAGCGTCCTGTCGTCAAGGCCATGCTAGCCGGTCTGGCGCTCGCCATCTGTGGCACGGTCCTGCCCTACACCATGTTTGCCGGCGAGACCCAGGCCGACGTGCTCATGGAAACCTATCTGACCATTCCCGCCGGCGTGCTTATCGCGACCGGTCTTGTTAAGGCCATGCTGACGCCCGCCCTCATCAACCTTGGTTGGCGCGGCGGCCACTTCTTCCCGGTTATCTTCTCGGGTGTGAGCCTGGGCTATGGCCTTGCCATCCTCACCGGCGCAGATCCGGTCTTTTGCGTCGCCGTCTGCACCGCCTCGACGATGGGCGCCGTCATGCGTCAGCCCGTCATGGTCGTGGGCCTGCTGCTCATGTGCTTCCCGCTCAAGGGCATCGTCTGCATGATCATCGCCGCTGTTATCGCCGCCGGCATTCCGCTTCCCAAGCCGCTGCGCAAGTAGTACGGTGGCGCACGCCGGGGACATGCCGTTTGCCATGGATTTGCGGATGGACGATTGCGACCGATTGCGGCCCGCGTGGGTCGAGATTTGCTTGCCTACAGGTCGCGTGCCCGATAGACCTTGGTGCTGACGGTGCAGCTGATTGCACATAGCGTGAGGGCCAGTACGGCAATTCCTGCGCACAGGCAGCCGAGGACGGCGGGATCGGGATTCGCCCCGGCAATCGACATGAGCCAGTTGCTGATGGGGTTGGAGGAGCTCAGCGTGGCCATGGCAAGGCATCCGAGCAGGGCAAACAGGCCGACGGAAAGGCGCAGCGCCTCCATGTGTCCAAATCGAAAGAACAGCGGCTGTGCCAGAAACACCATCATGAGGGAGATGAGCATCGATGCGGCGGAGGCTATTGTGGTCTCAAAGACGATCTGTCCCGTCGAGGGCATGCCCGTGTGATCGAAGAACGGAAGAGTGATGGTGCTCAAAAGCACGGTCGCGCACGCCATGATGGCCGAGAAGGCAACAATGCAGAGGTAACGTGCGCAGATGATGTCTTTGCGCGAGAGGGGCAGCGTTGCCCGATAGCGCTCCCATCCGTTTTGATTGTCGTAGCCGGCCAGCGAGCTCATGACCACGATGGGCGACATGGCACTGACCGCGCAGGCGCCGGCGCTCATACTGGCATCGCCATCCGATGCGTTGGCGAGGGTTAGTACGACGAAGATGAACAGGCCGACGCCCGCGATGCTCGGGACAAGCGTGCGGACGATGGCGAGCTCAGACATAAAGGCGCGTTTCATTTCGAAGCCCCTTTCAGTATGAGGCGAAGATAGTCATCAATGGTTGCCCGGTCGCAGGGAATCTCGGGGAAGGCCTCGAGCGCCTCGCGACGGTTGGGTACGAGCACGTCCACGCTATAGGCGTGGTGGGCGGCACGGGCACCTTCGACGCAAGCCATAAGCTCTGCGGCCTGTGCTTGGGTGCAGTGGGCGATGCCGGCGCGGTCGGTAATGTCCTCGCGCGGCAGGTCAAACACAATCGAACCGTTATCGATGCAGATGACGCGGTCGGCGGTGCGATCGAGGTCGGACGTAATATGGCTCGAGAGCAGCACGCTGCGCTGGCCGTCGGAAACAAAGGCGAGCAGCTCATCGAGCAGCTCCTCGCGCGCCATGGGATCGAGGCCCGCGGTGGCTTCGTCCAAAACGAGCAGCTTGGCATTGTGGCTGAGCGCGCAGGCGAGCTGCAGCTTCATGCCCATGCCGCGGGAGAGGTCCTTGACCTTCGTCTTGGGATCGAGGCCAAATCGGTCGATGAATCCGGCGAACGTTTCGCAGCTCCATGTGGGATATGCCGGGCCTACGAGCCTCTCGACCTGGCCCACCTTGAGCGTGGAGGGGAAGGGACACGTGTCCAGGACGAGGCCGATGCGGGAGCGCAGGTGGCGCTGCGTCTCGTCGGGCGCGTTGGCGTCGCAGCGCTGTCCAAGCAGATGCACCTCGCCGGCATCGGGCTTTATAAGCCCAAGCGCGGCGCGAATGGTCGTCGTCTTGCCGGCGCCATTTGCGCCCACAAAGCCAACGATCTGGCCGGGCTCCACGGCAAGCGTGACGTCGCGCAGTGAAAAGCGGTCGCTCACGCGGCGCGATACACCTTTGAGTTCTAGCAACTTTTGCATGGTATAGCCTTTCTTGCAGATGGCTACTGCATGGTTTCGGGGGCTACGAGGTCGAGCATCTCGTGCAGCTTGTCGCGCGTGACGCCCAAGGCTTCGGCTTGGCTCGCCGCTTTCGCAAGCAGCTCTTCGATATGGCAGAGCTGGTTTTCGCGCAAGAGTTCTTGGTTGCCCTCGGCGACAAAACAGCCCTTGCCCTGCACGGTGCAGATAAAGCCGAGTTGCTCCAGGTCGGCGTAGGCGCGCTTGGTGGTGATGACACTCACGCCAAGATCGCTCGCGAGTGCACGGATGCTGGGGAGTTTGGCTCCCGCAGCGAGCGCGCCCGAAAGGATCTGAGCTTTGACTTGCGAGGCTATTTGCTCGTAGATGGGCTTGTCGCTCGAATTGGATAGGATGATGTCCACAGCGGCTCCTTAGCTGTTGGGCTACACGTGTATATAACCGGTAAGCACAGTATATATACACTATGTACAGTTACGCAAGAGACAAATTCGGATTGGGCCGGCTACCCAGGCCCCAACTGATGAATTTGTCCTGATAGGCGCCCTAGAGCGGGATTTCGCGGCTACAATAGTGCGGTTACATCGACGTAATGCACTCAATGCAAGAAAGGATCCGCATGGCAAGCCTGTCGGATGAAATCTCGTCGCGCCGCACATTCGCGATCATCAGCCACCCGGACGCCGGTAAGACCACGCTTACCGAGAAGCTGCTGCTCTATACCGGCAGCATCCAGACTGCCGGCTCGGTCAAGGGCAAGAGCTCGGCCAAGCATGCCGTCTCGGACTGGATGGACATCGAGAAGGAGCGCGGTATTTCCGTTACCTCCTCGGTGCTGCAGTTCACTTACAACGGCGCCTGCGTCAACATCCTCGATACCCCCGGCCACCAGGACTTCTCGGAGGATACCTACCGTACCCTTATGGCCGCCGACGCCGCAGTCATGGTCATCGACGGCGCTAAGGGCGTCGAGGCCCAGACCAAAAAGCTCTTTAAGGTCTGTACGCTGCGCCACATTCCCATCTTTACCTTTGTGAACAAGCTCGACCACGAGGCTCGCGATCCGTTTGAGCTCATGGAAGAGATCGAGAACGTCCTGGGTATCAATACGTATCCCATGAACTGGCCGATCGGCAGCGGGCGCAACTTCCGCGGCGTGTTCGATCGTCAGACCCGTCGCGTCATTGCCTTTGAGGGCGACGGCCACGCCAACGCCACCAAGAAGGTCGCCGAGGTCGAGGCCGAGCTGGGCGA
>DXMB01000052.1:0-17029 GCA_019414425.1 Collinsella sp. | reverse complement strand
GGCCTTTGTTGCGGGCGCGGCAGAGCACCAGATCCAAAACGTCAAGGGCCATCGCATGGTAGGCGGCATGCGCGCCAGCGTATACAACGCCGTCACCATGGAGGACGTGCAGGCACTGGCCACGTACATGAAGGACTTCGAAGCGCAGCATAGTTTGAGTCCGCGATCTAACTAACCCGCAACACGCGGGCCGACCAGCCACCTCAGACCACCCTGTTTAGATCAAAACCTGCTAAGGAGTTTTTCCATGCGTAAGATTAAGACCATCGACGACATCACCAAAGACGGCAAAGTCGAGTTTGGCGAGGGCTACGAGTTTGTAAGCAGCGCCGAGGAGGCTGACGCGATCCTGATGCGCTCGACCGACCTGCACGGCTACGAGCTGCCCGAGGGCATTCGCGCCATCGCCCGCTGCGGCGCCGGCGTCAACAACATTCCCGTCGAGGAGTACGCCAAGAAGGGCGTCGTCGTCTTTAACTCCCCCGGCGCCAACAGCAACGCCGTCAAGGAGCTCGTCCTGGGCATGCTGGTGCTCTCGAGCCGCGGCGTGGTGCAATCGATGAACTGGGTGCGTGACAACGCCGACGACCCCGAGATTCAGGTCGATGCCGAAAAGGCCAAGAAGGCCTTTGTGGGCCGCGAGCTCAAGGGCAAGCGCATCGGCGTCATCGGCCTGGGCAACGTGGGCTCCAAGGTCGCCAACGCCTGTGTCGATCTGGGCATGGACGTCTACGGCTACGACCCGTTCATTTCCGTCGAGCACGCATGGGTGCTGAGTCGCGAGGTGCAGCGCGTGGGCACGCTCGAGGACCTCTGCCGCGGCTGCGACTACCTCACCGTGCACGTGCCCAGCAAGGCCGATACCATCGGCATGATCAGCACCGAGCAGATCGACCTGCTGGCGCCCGACGCCGTGCTCATCAACTACGCGCGCGAAACCATCATTGACGAGGACGCCGTCGACGCTGCCCTGCGCGAGGGCAAGCTCAGCTGGTTTAGCTGCGACTTTGCCACGCCCAAGACCGTCAAGATGCCCAACACGTTTATCACCACGCATTCGGGCGCCGGCACCGGCGAGGCCGAGGCCAACTGCGCCGACATGGCCATCAGCGAGCTCAAGGATTACCTGGAAAACGGCAACATCGCGCACAGCGTCAACTACCCCGCCTGCAGCATGGGCAAGGCGCGCGCCGCAAGCCGCATTGCCTGCCTGCATGCCAACGTGCCCAACATGATCGGCCAGATCACGGCCATTCTCGCCAAGGACAACGCCAACGTGCAGCGCATGACCAACGAGTCCGCTGGCGAGAACGCCTACACCATGTTCGACACCGATGAGCACCTGGACGGCAGCACGATCGAGGCACTCAAGCATATTCCGTCGATGTATCGTGTGCGCGTGATTAAATAGCGCCGGCGCCAATCCTGCCAGACAGACCACGAAGCCCATTCGGCCCCCGTTTTCACGAAACGGGGGCCGATTTTGTTGCTCCGGACGACTTTAAAATGATACCCATAACAAGTTTTTCAGATAATCGATAGTGAGGCTCAAGTCGCTAAGCACACCCGCTTTGATAAACAGCTTTATCAGGGACTTTAGTAGGTAAAAATCGATCTCTATGTGCCGAATGTAAGTTGACTGTCCATTTTCCGAAACAACTTATTCTAGATAGCATTTTTAAGGCCCCTCCAAGGCGAAATATAAGTCTTTTTGTGACCAAAACTCTAGTCCGCGCGACCGTTTTCCACCCGCGCGGCTACATTCCTGCCCAATCGATAAAAATCTCCTCACGAAGCCGCCGTTCGAGCTCCTGCTGTCGCGGCGTCTTGTCTTTCAGCGGCACATCGAGATAGGACATGATGAGCTCCATCACCACGCGGAAGGCATCGGAGTCGGCCAGCTGACCATAGGTCATCAGAATGACGGGATATCCCATCGCTTGCAGCGCCGTCGTTCGATCGGAGTCCGAAATCTTGGATTCAATGGATCCGTGAATGGCTTTACCCTGGCATTCAACCAGACACTCTCGGCTGCCGTCCTTATTTGCCAGCAGGATATCGGCATAGCGCCTATCAAGCCCCGAAATCAGGCGGGCGCTGCGCGTCATACGAATCTCAACGTTATTGGTAAGGCTCAGCCCTTCGCCGCCGCGCAACCTCGTAAGGCCAAACAGCATCGAAGCCTGGACCTCGAGCGGCGATGCTGCCACCCCCGTAATGCATTTCGCGGCTCGTATGAACGATTTAGCGCCGCGGAGCCCCCGGACCTTATCGACGAACTCTGTAAGCTCAGAGAGCTCGATCAAGGGAGGTCGTTTCCACAAGTCCGTTGGATTCCCCGAGACATCCTTTACGTTTTCCCAGCCCGACCGTGCGTCACCCCACCGGCCCCCGTATGCCTGCTCAAGTGCCGACTTTACCTGAGGCGCAATCTTGCACACGGCAAAGGTGCCGCACATCTCATACATGCACATGATTAGACGCTCGTTTGAGACCGAGGAAGCCAGGGTCAGCAGGGTAAAGAGTGGGGACGCAACATCGAGGCCAAACTCCGTCTGCCGCACGGAATCAAACGGCCTCTCCCCGTTCCAAACATGCCTGACAATGCGATCGCCCTTACGTCCGCAGCTGCCCTGCGCCAACACGTGTAACGGGGTGCCCAGGAAATGCGTGACGAGCGGATGCTCACATAGGTGCTCCCTGCGCGGATCGTCCGCAGAATCGGGCAGGTCCGGCATTATTGCCAAGACCTGTGGAGGTATCCGGTGATACCGAAAGGCAGATATGTCGCACAGCATGTCGTCCATGAAGGGTACGTACCCGCTGCGTCGCTTGTGAACCCGCCCGGACGGCAAACGCGCTGGCTCGGCCTGCGAACGGTAAATACTGCCACGCCCACGTCGCGGATCTCTCAGGAGGCTTACAATCGGTTTGGAAAGCAAACTGATTGTGAGGTTGCATATGGTTGATGAGGATTTTGCCTGGCGGCTTGCGCAGGAGCTTGTGCGGATCGACAGCTCAGACCCGGGCGCGTATGAGGATGAAATTGAGCGCTTCATTAAGAGGCTCATTGAGCAGCAGCTGGCACAACTTGATAGTTCTGCGCTCGATGCCGTGCAGATTGAGGAGCTCGAAGTGCTGCCCGGGCGCCGCAACCTTAAAGTCACCGTGCCGGGCCAAAGCGACGAGCCGCGGCTGATCTATATCTGCCACATGGATACCGTCACCTTGGGCGATGGCTGGGACGCAGACATCGAACCGCTTGGGGCGGTTGTGCGCGACGATAAACTCTATGGCCGCGGTGCCTGCGATATGAAGGGTGGCCTGGCCTGCGCCATTGCCGCACTGGTCCATACGCTCGAGCGCGTGGCGGCGGATGGCGCGCTGCCACGCCGCGGCTTTTCGCTCATCTGCTCGGTCGACGAGGAAGACTTCATGCGCGGCTCAGAGGCCGCGATCGATGCTGGCTGGGTCAGCTCGCGCGAATGGGTGCTGGACACCGAGCCCACCGACGGACAGATCCAGGTGGCGCACAAGGGGCGTACGTGGTTCGAGATTGAAATGGCTGGCGTGACGGCGCATGCGAGCCAGCCTTGGAAGGGCGCGGATGCCGTCGCCGCCATGGCCGAGGTCGTGTGTTCGCTTCGTCGCGCGTTTGCGGCGCTGCCCGCGCACGATGAGCTGGGGCCTTCGACCATCACGTTTGGCCAAATCGAGGGCGGATATCGCCCCTACGTCGTACCCGACCGCGCCAAAGTCTGGGTCGACATGCGCCTGACCCCGCCGACCGATACGGCCGCCGCAATCAATATGGTCGAGCATGCCATCGCCGTCGCCGAAGCCGCCGTTCCCGGTTGCCATGGCAGCTACACCGTGACGGGCGACCGCCCCGCCATCGAGCGCGACCCGAACTCTCCCCTTCTAGCAGCGCTCAAGCGTGCCGCCGATGACGTAACGGACGCGGACACGACCGTCGGCTTCTTTACCGGCTACACCGATACCGCCGTCATTGCCGGCAAGACAGGCAACCGCAATTGTATGAGCTACGGCCCCGGCTCGTTGGCGCTCGCACACAAGCCCGACGAGTATGTGCCCCATGCCGATATCGTTCGCTGCCAAAACGTGCTCATCGCGCTTGCCGATAACACGCTCTGGGACGCAAGCGGCCAAGTTGGGGCATAATAAGCCGCGAACAAACCGACTCGCGCGTTAGGACCGCCCATGAAAGCACTTCCGTTTCCCTGCATCCGCCCGGCTCAGGACCGTGTGCTCGAGGCGCTGCCTGCGATGGGCGGTATCCTGAGCGGCAACGACGCCCTGCGCGGCGCCATTGCTGACGGCCTAATGCTCAAGGATCCAGGCGCGGCGTATTACGTGTACGAATGCTCGGGCGAGCCGGGTCGCGCGACGGGTGTCGTGGCGATTTGCCCGGTTAACGTACTGACGGGTAGCGACGAGGCTGCCGCCGAGAGCGTCGACGCACTCGCCGCCGCGCGCGCGATCGCCGAGCTTAAGGTGCAGCCGCGCCCCGTGTCGCTCGCCTACGAGGCGTCGCCCGTCATGGATATCATTTTGAGCGCTGCCAAAGAGGGCGCATCGCTCTACGCCGTCACCGATCCCGCGGGCGTCACACATCGCGTGTGGGAGGTCAAGCGCGAGGACGCCGTTGCCGCCATCCGTGCCATGCTCGATCAGGCGCCCGACCCGGTGTTCGCCGGTGACTCCGCCTATGTCGCCGCACTGGCTGGGGCATCGCAGATTCTGGCCGACGAGGCCCGCGCTGCCGGCGCCTACTCTGGCAAAGAGCCGTTCAACTTTGCTGTAGCCGTGCTGTTCCCCGCCGCGCAGGTCAGCGGCAGCGCGCCGCAGGTTCCGACGGGTCTGCTCACTCACCAGGTCTCACGGTTCTAGCGAACTCAAACGCTAAGCTGGAAAACCCAGCATCCAAACAAACAAGGGGCGGAGATGCAGCAAACGCATGCACCTCCGCCCTTTTCGCATCAAACAATTACGCCGGTAAACCGGGCCGCAACGTCAGCGTTATCCACGCTGCGGACCTGCCGCCGCCACGAGCGGCTCTAGCCCCAGCTCGCGCGCGTAGTCTTCCTGCGTAAAGACTTCGACCAGTTCAAACGTATCGGCCGCATCGTCAAACGCAAAATGCAGCACTGAGCAGTTGCCCGGCACGCGTTCGCGCTCGTCGGCCGCCGCGCCCCGCACGTGGTCCAAAAACTCCTTGATAGCTGAGCCATGACTTACCGCGAGCACGCACGTATGGTCCGGACGCTGCATAAGATCGGTCAGCGTCGCCACCATGCGCGTGCGCACCTGGATCTGGCCCTCGCCGCCAAACTGCCGATAGAAGTCGCGCCACGGGCGCTCGGGCATAAGCATCACGCGCTCGGCCTCAAAGTCGCCAAAGAACCACTCACGCAGGCCGTCCAGGCGCTCGTACGCCAAGCCCGGCCACAAGTTGGCGATAGTCTGCTCGGTGCGATGAAGCGTAGAGGTGTAGGCATGATCGGGCTCAATGCCGCGCGCACGTAAAAACATGCCGGCGCGCGCCGCCTGGTCGCAACCCAACTGCGTAAGCGGCGAGTCACTCCACCCCTGAATGATACGCTTAAGGTTGAATATCGTCTGTCCATGACGGACCAGATACAGATCTTTATTCATAGGGGTCCTTTCGTTCGTTACCAACCCAAGAGCGAAAACGCCCCGTCGCAATAGCCAAAATGAAGCACGGCACCGTTGTCGGGTAGCTCTCCCCCGCCAGTCACATACTCAAGAAACTCCTGGCAGGCTGAGCCGTGGGAAACCGCCAGCACGCAGTCGTGCTGCGGCCGGGCCATAATACGGGACAGCGCCGCGACCATGCGCGACTGAAGCTGCACTTCCGACTCGCCGCCAAAGGCCACCGGATAATCGCCCCAGGGCTGCGGCGGCATCTCGCGATTTGATGTGCCCTCCAGCGAGCCAAAATGCCACTCACGCAGGTCATCGACCAGCTCAATGGAACGGCCCTCGCCAACGATAAGCTCGGCCGTATGCCGCGCCCGGCCCAACGGCGAGGAATACACATGATCAAAGGCCACGCCACGCGCCGCAAACGCCGTACGCGCCGTCAGCGCCTGCTCGCGCCCGCGCGCCGTAAGCGGCGAATCGTGCCAGCCCTGCAAAATGCTCTGCACATTGAGCTCAGTCTGCCCATGCCGCACCAAATACAGATCTGCCACACGCTCTCCCCTCGTACCACCACAAAGGGGACAGGCACCTTTGTGGTGGTTTACCGTCTGATCACGCCGCGGTGACGCTCAGCTACACCAGCATGTCGGCGAGCGGGCGCTTGGGTACGTGGTGCACCTGCGCATCGTCACGCCAGTAATTAATTGAGCCGTCGGGGTTGGAATCGATCGCATCGATCATCTGCGTCTCGGCCGGCACGCCAAAAGCCATGATCAGCTTGAGCTCATACTTGTCGTTATCGAGCCCCATAGCATCGATCGCGTGGGGCGTAAAGGCCTTGAACATGCAGGCTGCCACCTCGGGCGTGGCGCTGCGAGCGGCGAGCATCATCGTCTGCGCGGCAATGCCCGTGTCGACCTCGGTGATGGGCGCGGCGGGCTTACCCGGAACAGCGCGCTCGGCAAGAATCGCGATGTAGCCGGTCGGACGCTCGCCCTCGGCAGGACCCGACCAATCCTTAAGCGCGCCGGCCCATGCAAGCTCATCAAATACACGCGCGCAATCCTCGGCACCGCTCACCACATGAAAACGCAGACGCTGAGCATTGGCGCCGCAGGGAGCCAGGTGCGCCAGTTCCGCCAGCTCGAGCAAAAACTCGCGCGGCACGCGCATGGACTCGTCAAAACGGCGGCACGTACGGGCGCGGCGGACCAGCGCGTCAAACGTGTCCAGGCCAAGCTTTTCGCAACCTTGCTTTGCCATCGATTCGACACTCGACGGTGCCTCGGGAACTGCTTCGTTCATAGGGACCCCCAATACAAGCCAATTGTCCTTAGGAAAATCTAACCTAAAACGTAGGCAATAACGAACAGGGCTGCAATGTTCTACACCTGTTGAATAGAAAATCGCGACGTGGGGAACAACGGAAACAATTCGGGGCCTTTGGGTTACGTTTCGCCCTCCCCGACCCATACGTCAGCGCCCTTAGGGGATACTGGTTGTAACGATCAAGGCTTACGCCGCACGGAAAGGAGACTTATGGGCATCTTTAAGAACGATGATCAAAAATCGAGCCAGTTTGGATTTGACGAGAAAAGCATGGCGGGCAAAGCCGTCAAGGCCGTACGCTGGATCTACGCCATCACGGGCGTCTTAGCACTCATTGCTGGTATCGCGCTGCTTTTTGCACCTGCCAAGTCCCTCGTCTTTTTGACGACTGTCCTGGGTTTTTACTTTGTAATCACTGCTGCCATCAGACTATTCACTGCCATTTTTGAGCCGCTGCTGCCCACCGGCTGGCGCGTGACGAGCATCATCTCCAACCTACTCATTATCTTGGGCGGCGTCATAATCCTGCGCAACCAGGCCTTCTCGACCGCGACGCTCACCACGATGGTGGTTATCGTGGCCGGCTTTGGCTGGATTGTCGAAGGTGTCATGTCCATTCTGGAGTCCGAGCTTTCGTCCAACCGCGCCCTCGCTATCCTGAGCGGCGCACTTTCCATCATCGCCGGCATGTTCGTGTTTATCTATCCGCTGTGGTCGGCCAAGATGCTCGTCATCTTTAGCGGTGCCGCGCTGCTGGTGTTTGGCGTGACGCTCATTGTTCGCGCCATTCAGTTTGGCAAACTGGTGCGCTAGATGCCAAAGACGCTCTTTATTGATGCCGACGCCTGCCCGGTCACGCGCGAGTCGATTGACTGCGCGCGGCGGGCGGGCGTCGCCGTTGTTATCGCCGGCAACAGCACGCAAAACCTGGAACGGCACATTCGCCGCGACGACCCGCGCGATGCCGAGCACGCGCGACGCGGCTTTTGGGTCACGACGCTCGACGTGAGCGTGGGCGCCGACAGCGCCGACTTTGCCATTGTCGAACGCCTGCAGGCGGGCGACGTGGTCGTGACGCAGGACATTGGCTTGGCGAGCATGGTGCTCGGGCGCGATGCCGCCGCCATCGGTGTGCGCGGGCGCGTGTACGACAAGGCGACTATCGACATGCAGCTGTTTATTCGCCACGAGGAAAAGAAGGTACGCCGCGCCGGCGGACGCACTCGCGGTCCGGCAGCATTTACCAGCGAAGACCGCGCCCGCTTTAAACGCAACCTCACCGAGTTGCTGCACTAACCAAGGTAGATTTTTGAGACATGCCTAAAATCTACCTTTTTGTTTTGAGCGGTGTGAGCGCTCGGAATCCATGGCTCAACAAAAAACGGGCTTCAAAATGCCATGCGTCGCCGCATTGCGCAGGCGCTGAGCATGGCTATTTGAAGCCCATTTTTTAGGCCTACTTAGAGGCCAACGGCGGAGAGGATGAGGCCCCAGCCAGCGCCGATGACGTACATCATGATCAGGAACACGGCATTTTCGCGGGCGCTGCGGTTGGTGCGGAACAGCACCAGATAACCCACGCCGGCGGAAATGAGCGTGCCGGCGAGCATCGGCGCCAGTTGCAGCGCGCCTTCCAGATACAGCTGTGTAATGACCACGCTCGCCGAGCAATTGGGAATCAGCCCGACAAGCGCCGAACCCAGGACAGCGAGTGTCTCGTTGCCGCGCAGGAACTGCTCGATCGCGGACTCGCCGAACGTCTCGAGCACGGCGACCAGAATCAGCGTCACCAGAAAAATGAATACCGAGACCTGCACGGTGTGCGAGATCGCACTGCGGATGATCGACAGGACAGGCGTCCCTTCGTGGGAGTGAGAGTGACCGTGACCATCATGGTGTTCATGTTCGCCCTCATGACCGTGATCGTGGCCATGTCCGTGTTCGTGCTCGTCCTCGTCTTCATCACAACCGCAATGGTCGCGCTCGCACAGCTCGTGGATGTGGTCGGCGCTCACGCCTGCCTCGGCCACCTCGTCGATGATGTCACCGCCGCTGTGGTCGTCGTGCGCGCAGTTCACGTGGGCCGGGTTGGCCGCGGTTCCCAGCACGGTACGGCGAATCGCCGCGTGCGCGCGGGCGTTACGGCGCAGGCCGCGAATGGCAGCGTCCACGATAAAACCCGTGACCAGTGCGATCAGCGCTTTCGAAGCCAAAAGCATCGCCATAGTCTGCACGGGAACCTGCTCGGCAAGCAACAGCGGCAGCATCTCATCGGAGGTCGAAAGGAACACCGCCACCAACGTGCCCAAGGTCACGACACGGCCGGCGTACAGCGTTGCTGCCATGGCCGAAAATCCGCACTGCGGCACCATGCCCAGCAGCGAGCCAACCACGGGACCCGCAGCGCCGGCGCGCTTGATAGCGCCGTTGACGCGGTCGCCCGCAACGTGCTCAAGTGTCTCGAGAGCAAGATACGTCACCAACAAAAACGGCACCAGCGACAGCGTGTCCTTGCCGGCGTCGAGCAGAATATCAATCAGTAAATCCATGACGGATGGAACCTTTCGTGTCTTTCGGCAGCATTGTAAAAGTCCTAGCGGTCAACTAGGGTATTGTAGTTGTCCCGGGCGCGGTGCCAATAGTTGCCTATGGTAAACTATCATCTCGCCATAACTCAGTAACCTCGAGCCGCACAACGCGGCCCGTCCAAGGAGTAGCATATGAACGTATCGCAAGCACTCGAATACGAGCGCCAGCCGTTTATCCCCATGTTTATCTACGGCGACCACGGCGCCATGGAGTCCGAGCGCCAGAAGGGCGAGGAGGCCCTCAAGGTGCTCGAGACCGAGTACTTTACCGCCGAGGGCGACCCCGGCTTCGACTTTGCCACCGTGCGCGACCTGGCCGACCGCAACCGCGACCTGTGCGACCAGATTGGCGAGGCGCGTCTGCGCAACGTGACGCCCGCGACGCTCTCGCGCGGCCTGTCCGATGCCGACACCTGCGCCGCCATCGGCAAGATGCAAAAGCGCACCGCCGCGTCCGTTATGCGCGAAATCCGCGGCGACCGCGACGCGCTCGGCGTGGCCTACGCCCGCAAGCCCATCCAGGGCACCGTGCTCGGTATCGACATCGAGACCACCGGACGTGCACCCGAGCGCGGCTATATCATCAACGTGGGCTGGGAGATCATGGAGCTCACCAGCGACGCCGTCCCGCATGACGCCGAGGCACACTACTGCGGCCTGCCCGACATCTACCGCGGCGAGGATGTGCCGTTGTCGAATATCCACCACATCACCTGGGACGACATCGACGGCAAAAAGCCGTTCCGCGAGAACAAAGAGCTGCAAAAGCAGCTGCTCAAGCTTATGAAGAAGTACCCGTACATGGCACACAACGCCGCCTTTGAGGACAGCTGGTTCAAGATCCACCTGGACGGCTACGCCGAGGCACGCCGCGCCGGCAAGATCATCGTCATCGACTCGCGCCAGATCTGCCGCAGCCTGGACGCCGACGTGCGCTCGCTCCCCCGCGAGTCCGCCCCCGCCGCGCTCGAGAACTGGGCACGCCGTCGCGGCACCCTCGCGCCCGACGCCAACGAGCAGCATCTGGGTCTGGACGACACCGACCTCATGCTCCGCACGGTACAGGCCGAGTTCAACCTCAAGAACCTATTCGCGAAATAGCAACGCCTGCGACAAACACTACTTGCTCACGAGCGGCCTCGCAGCGGGAAACACCGCAGCGGGGCCGCCCTACGTTCCACAGATAGATCTGCCATCACAAATTCTGAACCCTCATTTTGAACGATTTCGGCCAATTCCCGACACGTAATTCGTTGTCGGATGGTGATGCATCGATATCAAATGTGCAGCAATTGAGTTTTTATATGCTATAGCTAAGCTGCGATAACATTGATTTTAGGCATGCCAACCCATAATTGCGTCAAGCTTTTGGACAGCATTTGGTTAGGCCCCTAAAACGACTTTCCCACTCAGCGCCATCAGCACGGCATTAGCTGACACGATATATACCATGAGTATCGTATTGTCACATACCACTGCAAAAGCGGTCTACCAGGCCGCGCATTCGGCGTCTACGAAAGACACCGAGCCCTGTAACCCTGCCGCGATTTACGGATCATGTCCCACCGGAACGCTCCTTGACGCAGCCGCAGAATGGCTCACCAAACACGATGTTTCCCTTGACGCAAATGATTGCCTCGAAGTAATGGTGTTTGATCGCAGGAATGCGCGCTATGCAATGAACTGTCAATGCCACGTTTCGTCAAAACGATTCTCGAGCTCACGCTTTATAGAGCTCAAAGATGGCATCTTCATTGTTGGCGTTGAGCTTTGCGCACTTCAGGCCGCCACCTATCTCCCTTTTCGCGAACTGGTGGAGTACTACTTTGAATTGTGCGGCGCTTACTCCCTTGGAACCGGCTCTTCCACCTCGTATAACGAGCGTTTCGCGCTCACCTCGACCGAAAGGTTAAAACAGTTCTTTAATTCCATTACCAGATGCGACGGTCTGGCCCTTGCCCGAAAGGCGATTCAATGTGTGCGCGACGGATGCCGGTCTCCTATGGAAACGGCCTTTGTCATGATGCTAACGCTGCCTAAAAGCGAAGGAGGGCTTGGTATTAAGGGAATTGAGACCGATTGCGAGGTGCAGGTCACCGCTGCCGCAAAGAATCTCACGAGACGCAAAAAGTTCTTTATGGATGCGTATCTAAAGAAATCTCGCACAGACATTGAATACAACGGGTTTTATCATGACGCGGAAGAAGACCGCGCCATCGATGAGGAGCGCAAGAATGCGCTTGCGTCCATGGGATACGGAATCATCACCGTCAGTCGTTATTCCTTTATGCATGCCAGCGCTTTCGTTAGGGTCATGGAGGCGATCCAACGGAAAGAGGGCATACGCCCCTCGCGTCTGCCAAAAGACTTTCAAATCATGCAAGAGGACCTGAGACAGTTTGTGCTCAGAAGGTTTATAGAAGAGAAAAAGAGAATTCAGAAGCAGCTTCGCCAGGATTCCGAAGATCGTCAACGAATCGACCTCGAAAAAGCAACACTCGAAGGCATCACGCTGGATGACCCGACAATAAATGAAGTTCCGGCAATCGATGACATGCAGACTGTCGAATCCGACAGCCCATCATTTGCCCAAATAAGCAGCCTCGCGCCCGAGGGCAGAATCTTCGGGGCCGGAAGCTAGACCGGCTAACAAGGTGGGTACCCTAGCGATGTGCAAAATTGCGAGTATTCAGCAGGGTCGGCCCTCCAGCACCCACAAGTTAATCCAAATGAAAAACAAAAACGCTATCGAACGGGAACGTTAGGCAACATTTGAGGAAGACCTTGTCTGTTTACCGCCCTTGGATAACTCTTGAGCGGCTTTATTTGGCCTGGAATAGATTAACGGACCCCCTATAGTTGCAGAATACTCCAATTTTTGCACGGCGCGGGGGCACCCACCCCGGCATCGGCTATCAAAACCGCTCAGTCCGGAATCTCGTCCACTATTCCCCATCATTTTATGCGACGAATTACCTGTACGTCATTGACATATGAACATGCGCTCATATAATCGGAAGTAAGTTATATGAGCGCATGTTCATATGAAAGGATATTGCAATGAGCAGCCACGCTGATGAAACAAAGACTGGCATCGAGGCCACCGAGCCGATCGTCCCCACCACCTGCTCGCCCGAGGACCTTCCCGACGAGGAACTTCTCTACGACCTTGCCGACCTGTTCAAGGTCTTCAGCGACACCACGCGCATCAAGATTCTCTATGCCCTCATGGGCCGCGAGCTCTGCGTGGCTGACATCGCCGAAGCGACCGCGACCTCGCAGTCTGCGGTGTCGCACCAGCTGCGCACGCTTAAGCAGTCGCACCTGGTCAAGTTCCGCCGCGACGGCCGCAACATTCTCTACTCGCTCGCTGACGATCATGTCTATACCATGCTCAACCAGGGCATGAGCCATATCTGCGAATAGCAATCAACCACGGTATCAGCGCGGCCGGCACCCAGACCGCCAACACAGGGAAAGGAACCCACCATGAAAAAGCAGTTTAAGCTCGACGAGATCGATTGCGCCAACTGCGCGCGTGAACTTCAGGACGAGCTGGCTAAGCTCGATGGCGTCAAGTCCGTTTCGGTCAACTTTATGACCCAGAAGCTGACGCTCGAGGCCGACGACGCCAAGTTCGACGAGGTCCTGGACCGCGTCGTTGAGTTCACCGCCGACGCCGAGCCGGACTGCGAGATCATTCTCTAACCCGCGCACACGTTGACCTGTAAGGCCGCGCTTGCCGCGGCCTTTGCTCGCGAAATTATATGAGCAAGTGTTCATACACTCAAATGGGAGGTTTGAATCATGGCAGCCGCCGACCCCAAAAAGAAAAAGAAGAAGCGCAAGAAGAAAGAGTCCCTTGAGCACAAGCGCAACCGCATCCTGGTAGCACTGGGCATTTTTGCCGTTGTTTATGCCCTCGACGAGCTCGGCGCCCTCACTATCGCATTTGGGGAGCCCGGCAACATCTACGCCAGCTTCGCGCTGTTCCTCGTGCCGTTTTTGATTGCCGGCTACGACGTACTGCAAAAGGCATTCAATAACATCCGCCGCGGCAAGGCCTTCGACGAGAGCTTCCTCATGGCCGTCGCGACCATCGGCGCGTTTGCCATGGTGCTCTTCCCCGACACCGACCCGCACATGGCCGAAGGCGCCGCCGTCATGCTGTTCTACCAGGTCGGCGAGTTGTTCCAGGCATACGCCGTGGGCAAGAGCCGCAAGTCGATCAGTGCCATGATGGACATCGCGCCCGACTACGCTAACGTCGAGCAAGCCGACGGCACACTCGAACAGGTCTTTCCCGATGACATCGCCGTCGGCACCGTGATCGTGGTCAAGCCCGGCGAGCGCGTGCCTATCGACGGCGTCATCGTCGAGGGCGAAACCCAGCTCGACACCGCCGCGCTCACGGGCGAGTCAGTCCCCCGCCCCGCCAAGACCGGCGACGATATCATCAGCGGCTGCATCAACATGACGGGCCTCATCCACGTGCGCACCACCAAGCCCTTTGGCGAGTCAACCGTCGCGCGTGTTCTGGAGCTCGTGGAGAATGCCAGCGAAAAGAAGGCGCGCACCGAGAACTTCATCACGCGCTTTGCCCGCGTCTACACCCCCGCCGTCACTGGCGCTGCCGCGGTGCTCGCGCTTGGCGGCGGCCTGGTGACTGGCGCTTGGTCCGATTGGATCCTGCGCGGCCTGACCTTCCTGGTCGTCAGCTGCCCGTGCGCCCTCGTGATCAGCGTACCGTTGAGTTTCTTTGGCGGCATCGGCGGCGCGTCCAAGCTGGGCGTTCTCATCAAGGGCTCCAACTACCTCGAGACGCTCGCCGACGTGGACACCATCGTCTTCGACAAAACGGGCACCCTCACCAACGGCACGTTCTCAGTCGTCGCGGTGCACCCCGAGGCTGGCTATACCGAGCAGTCGCTGCTCGAAGTCGCAGCCCTTGCTGAGTCGTTCTTCGATCACCCCATCGCGCAGTCCGTGCGCGACGCCTACCAGGGCGAGGTCGACCCCAAGCGCGTGAGCGACTCCGCCAACGACGCGGGCCACGGCGTGACGGCAACCATCGACGGCAAGCACGTCGTCGTTGGCAACGCCAAGATGCTCGCCGCGGCCGGCGTTGAAGCACCGGACTGTGAGGTTGTCGGCACGATCCTCCACGTGCTCGTTGACGGCGTGTACGCCGGCCACATCGTGATTGCAGACACCGTTAAGGCCGATGCGGAGCAAACGATTCGCGACCTGCATGCCGCCGGTATCAACCGCACCGTCATGCTCACGGGCGACCGCGAGGAGGTTGCAGCGTCTGTGGCCAAGCAACTCGGTCTCGACGAGTTCCACGCGCAGCTCCTGCCGGGCGACAAGGTCGAGCGCGTTGAGGCGCTACTCGCGGCCGAAAGTGGCAAGGGCAAGCTCGCCTTTGTCGGCGACGGTATCAACGACGCTCCTGTGCTTACGCGCGCCGATGTGGGCATTGCCATGGGCGCCACGGGCTCCGACGCCGCGATCGAGGCCGCCGACGTGGTGCTGATGGACGACAAGCCGTCCAACATTTCCCGCGCGATCCGCGTGGCGCGCAAGACCATGTCGATTGTTTGGCAGAACATAATCTTTGCGCTGGGCATTAAGCTGCTGATCCTTGTGCTGGCAGCGCTGGGTATCGCCAATATGTGGCTTGCCGTCTTTGGCGACGTAGGCGTGGCGATCATCGCCATCCTGAACGCCATGCGCGCGATGGGTGTCAAGAACCTGTAGCGCTCGTGGTCCCTCCGGCCGGGGCCGGGCTTGGTTTTGAAAACGTCCTCGCGCATGAGGCCCGTCTTTCTTGCTCCTGCGGAGCAACGGAAAGGCGGGCCTCGCGCTGCGGAGTGTTTTCAAAACCAAGCCCGGCCCCGGCCTGCATTGACACAGCTGGCGGTTCTTGGGCATCGCTTGCTGGCGGGGTTCCTTTGCTGAAATGGACTTGGCCGAAAGGGCCGCTGGTCCCGGTCGCTGGTTCGCGCTTTGCGTGAACTCCGCGCTACTGTGGGTCAGTTAGGCTTCTGTTGTTGGACCCGCTACATCTTCCCGTCTCAGCATCGATCTTAGCTTCTCGAAGCTCTCCTCGCTCAGGCAGTGCTCCATGTGGCAGCCCTCTTGCGACGCGACCTCGGGCGTTACGCCTGCGTCCTCTAGCAGACCTACAAAAAAGCAGTGGCGCTCCCACATTTGACGGGCAACCTCAAGACCGCGTTCCGTCAGATGCACGTCGCGTTTGCCCATCTCCACGTAGCCGGTGCTCTCCAAGGCCGCCATGGCTTTAGAGACGCTTGCTTTGGTTACGCCCAAGTATTCGGCAACGTCGATCGAGCGCACGATGCCCTGACGTTCCGATAGAACGTAGATCGATTCGAGATAGTCTTCTCCGGATTCACGCAGGGCCATGGGCCGCCTTTCGCGATGGCTTCTAGTTAGCCTTTGGATACTTTTGCTTGATTTACTTTACCGCAAAAGTTGCCCATGTCTTACTACTTTGCCTAAAAGTTAGCCGTGTTTCACAAAACATGCGGGACGAAAACAAAATGGGGACGCCCCGCAAGGAGTGTCCCCAACTGCCGGCAGAAAAGGAACGTCCCCAAGTGCCGAATCCGCAGCTACACCAGCCCGAAGTGCTTTGCGGCGTTGTAGATGCCGTCGTCGTCTACGGCGGTCGTTACGTAGGTCGCTGCGGCCTTCACAGTATCCTGCGCGTTGCCCATGGCAACACTGGTGCCCACGGCTCCAAACATCGACAGGTCGTTCTCGCCATCGCCAAAGGCAATCGCTTCGCTCACGTCGACGCCCAGGCGCTCCAGCGTCGCCGCAACGCCCAGATCCTTGCCGCCGTTGGCAGGGATAATGTCGCAGAACAGATCGCACCAGCGCGTCGTGAGCGAATGCGACACCGCATCGGTCACGATATGCTCGTCGGCCGGATCCACAAACGCGCAAAACTGGTAGACCGGCGCGTCGAAGGCGTGGTCAAACGGCTCCTCGTGGTAGACGATTCCCGCGTTGTTGCCGGCCGCCACCACGCGCTCGGACAGGCGGTTCACAAACGAGTTCTCGCCCTGCATGCACAGCGAGTCGTAGCGCCCCTGAGCCACCTGGTCCACGATCACCGCAACATCGTCCGGATCGATCGGGCAGCTGCGGTAAACACCACTGGCATCAAAGCAATGCTGACCCGAAAGCGTAATGTACGCATCCCAGCCAAGGTCGAACAGCCAGTCCGGCATCTGGTAGGTCGGACGGCCCGTAGCGATCACGCACGCAATCCCCTGCTCGTGAAAGCTGTCGAGCACCTGCTGCGCCGACGCCGGAATCCGGTGGGTCTTAAAGCTCAGCAGCGTGCCGTCGATATCGAAAAACTCGGCCCCGATCATCCTCGTCTACTCCTCGCC
>DXMB01000051.1:0-17216 GCA_019414425.1 Collinsella sp. | reverse complement strand
ATCGCGAGTTCCGCACGCAAAGGAGGCCACTTAATGTGGCCTCCGTCTTGCGCAGGACTGTCCGAGCAGGTGATGTTGCCCCATACGCCCGCCCAGGTCCGCCGGGATCACGACAGCTTGACGATCGGTGCAAAACCTTTCATCAGCTTTTTGGTCTGGCCGGTTTTTTCGAACTGGACCTCGATCATGTCTCCGGCGACCGAGATCACGGTACCGGTGCCAAAGGTCTTGTGGCTCACGGTATCGCCCGCGGCAAAGTCCTGTGACGCGCTGGCGCGATCGACCTTGCGCTCCACCGTCGGCGACACCTTGGACGACGGCTTTTTAGCTCGCGGCGCGCCCGAACCAAAGGTCGAGGCAACACGGCCGGCGTCGGGCGAAACCCCGCGATGGCGCTCGGTGCCATAGGTGCTGCCACCAAAGAAATCGTCGAAGCTCGATCCGCCGCGCGAACCGGAACCGCCGGTCGAGCGCGTATGCGAACCGAACACCTTGCCGCCATACATATCCGAGCCCATGCCCGAGCCAAAGGTGCCGTGACGGTCGCCGCGCTTCTCCCAGCCCGTGCCCTCAAAACCGGCAGAACCGATACCGCTAAACTCGATATCCTCAAACGGAATCTCGTTGAGGAAACGAGAGCGCGGGTTGGCAGAGGTCGAGCCGTAGGTGCGACGCGTGGCCGCATAGGTCAGGAACAGGCGCTTACGGGCACGCGTGATGGCAACGTAGGCCAGGCGACGCTCCTCCTCGAGCTTGCCCGGATCATCGCTGCCGCCAAAGTCGTGCACGTGCGGGAAGATGCCCTCCTCCATGCCGGCCACGAACACCGCCGGGAACTCCAGGCCCTTGGCGGAGTGGATGGTCATCATGGTAATGGCATGCGTCTCGCCGGCCAGGGAATCCAAGTCGGAGCGCAGGGCCAGCCACTCCATGAGAGCAGGAAGCGCCTTACAGGTGAGCGGACCGTAGGTGCGCTCGATCTCGTCGGCATGCACGGCACCCGCCGGCATCTCCGTCGGCGCGGCATACGCGTTGCCCGCAATGGCGGCAGCCAGGGCATCCTGCGGCGAGAGCGCCGGGGCGGCTAGGCTATCGAGCGGATTGGAACCTGCGGCATCACGCGCGCCAACGAGCGCCTCAAACGAGGATACCGGGGCAGACGGTCCCGGCTCGGGCGCAGGTGCGCTCACCACGACGGGCTCGGGCTCGGCGCCGGCAGGCACGTCGGCAACACCGGCCGCGCGCAGCTCCTCTAAGCTCTCGAGCGTACCCTCGATATCCTCGTGCGTCTCCTCAAATTCGGCGGCCACGCCCAGGAATTCCTGGATGTTCTCGGCGCGGCTCTCGGCCTCCATGGTGCCCTCGGCGCGAAAGGCCTGCAGCAGGCCCGTCTTGTCGACAATCATCTCGACAACGTCCTTGAGCTCGCCGTCCATGCGGCGGCCCTCGCGCACCAGCGACACAAAGCTCGACAGGCCATTGCGGACCTTGGCGCTAAACATGCCCGTCTCGGCGCACGCGATCTCGCAGGCTTGGAAGAACGAGCAGCGGTTGTCGCGCGCCAGCTGCTCGATCTTTTGAATCGAGGTGGAGCCGATGCCGCGGCGCGGCGTGTTGATGACGCGCTTGACGCTCATCTCGTCGGCCGGGTTCACGATCATCTTGAGGTAGGCCATGACGTCGCGAATCTCGGCGCGGTCGAAGAATCGCGTGCCGCCGACGATCTTGTAGGGCACGCCCGCGCGCAGGAACATATCTTCGAGGATACGCGACTGGGCGTTGGTGCGGTAGAACACGGCGATATCGTCGTAGCTTGTACCCTTGGCATGCAGCTTTTCGATCTCGCCGGCAATCCAGCGACCTTCGTCGCGCTCGTCGCTTGCCTGGAAAGCCTGAATCTTCTCGCCATCGCCCTCGGCCGTAAACAGGCGCTTGTCCTTGCGCTGCGAGTTGTGACGCACCACGGCGTTGGCGGCGCTCAGGATATGACCCGTAGAGCGATAGTTCTGCTCCAGCTTGACGGTCTTGCAGTTTTTAAAGTCCTGCTCAAAGTCCAGGATGTTGGTGATGTCGGCGCCACGCCAGCTGTAAATGGACTGGTCGTCGTCGCCCACGACCATGAGGTTTTGGTACTTGGCGGCCAGCAGGTTGGCGATCTCGTACTGGACGTGGTTGGTGTCCTGATACTCGTCGACGCTAATGTAGCGGAAGCGCTCCTGGTACTTGTCGAGCACCTCGGGGCGGGTGCGCAGTAGCTCGAGCGTGCGCACGAGCAGGTCGTCGAAGTCCATCGCGTTGGCGGCGCGCAGGCGGCGCTCCAGCTCCAGGTAGACTTGCGCGGCCTTTTTGTCGTTGGGGCTATCGGCGCTCTTGAGCATGTCCTCGGGCCCGATCATGGCGTTTTTAGCAGAGCTGATCTTGCTGCGGATCATGTTGATGGGGAACTGCTTTTGCTCGATGCCGAGCGCCTGCATAATGTCGCGCACCATGCGCTTTGAGTCGTCGTCATCGTAGATGGTGAATTGACCGGTATAGCCCAGCAGGTCGGCGTCCTCGCGCAGCATGCGCACGCACATGGCATGGAAGGTGCACACCCACATGCCACGAGTGCCGCTGGGGATGAGTGCCGCCAGACGCTCGCGCATCTCGGCCGCAGCCTTGTTGGTAAACGTAATGGCAAGAACCTGCCAAGGCTTAACGCCCAGGTCGCCGAGCATATGTGCGATGCGGAAGGTCAAGACGCGGGTCTTGCCCGAGCCGGCGCCGGCGAGCACCAGCAACGGGCCCTCGGTGGACAGGACCGCCTCGCGCTGGGCGGGATTAAGGCTGTCGATGTCGACGAGCGGCTTGATAGGCTTGGGCGCCGGCGCGGGAGCGTCATAGATGTCGAGCGGAACGAGCTCGGGCTCCGGCGCAGCGGGGGCGGTGTATGCATCGAGCGGCACGGGTACCGCGGCGTTCTTTTCCCAGGGCAAGGGCTGGGTCATGGGCGACTCCTCATCTGACAGACGGCGCGCCTGCGGGCAGCGCCATAGTTTGAGCCGTACCAGTATACCGAGCCGCGCGGACACCGACGCAAATCACACCACGACTCCGTGCGCCGCCGTCAGGTCCGCCCCAGCGGATTTGGCGCAAAGGTGTCAGGTTAGTCTGCACCACGTTGGTGCAAAGAAACCTGACCCCAATGTACCAATCACGGAGCCACCGATGTCATGGCAACGGTAGCGAGCGGCGGCCAGGGCGAACAAATTGGCATGAAAAGGGGGCGGCATAGACCTTTTGGTCATGCCACCCCCTTTGAATGACAAGTTGTCGCCCTGGCCGCCGCGCAGCGTCGACTAAGTTAGAGGCCGAGCATCGGCTCCAGAACGAAGAAGTATGCGAGCACTACGATGCCCAGGATGATGCGGTAGACTCCGAAGCACTTGAAGTCGTGACGGCGGACGAAGCCCATGAGCCACTTGATGGCGATGAGCGAAACCACAAAGGCCACAACGCAGCCCACGCCCAAGATGGCGATCTCGTTGGTGCCGAACGTGCCGCCCTTGATGAAGTACTTGACCAGCTTGAGCGCACTCGCGCCAAACATAACGGGAATAGCCAGGAAGAACGTAAACTTAGACGCCACCGAGCGCGTGCAGCCCAAAAGCAGGCCGCCGATGATGGTAGAACCGGAGCGAGACGTACCAGGCACCAGCGAAAGCACCTGGAAGCAGCCGATACCCAGCGCAGTCTTCCAGCTGAGGTCCTCGAGCGTGGCGATGGAACCAAAGTCCAGATTCTCGTCATCGTCCTCATCCTCAGCGGTAGCCGTGGGGGGCGCCGCAAAGTGCGCACCGGCGGGACGTCCACCCGACACCACAGCACGCGAACCAAACGAACCGGCAACGGCCATTTCCTCGCGCTTGCTCGCGCGCCAGTTCTCGATCACGATAAACAGCACGCCGTACACAATGAGCGCCAGCGCCACGACGGGAGCGTTGTAGAAATGCTCCTCCATCCAGTCGTTGAGCGGCAGGCCGATCGCCGCCGCAGGAATGCAACCGAGCACAATCTTGCCCCACAGCACCCAGGTGTCGCGACGGCCCTCCTTGCCCTTGCTGGGCGAGAACGGGTTGAGCTCGTGGAAAAACAGCACGCAGACGGCCAGAATGGCGCCGAGCTGAATCACGACCAGGAACATATTCCAGAACGTCTCGCTCACGTTCATCTTGACGAACTCGTCCACCAAGATCATGTGGCCCGTCGACGAAACGGGCAGCCATTCGGTGATGCCCTCGACCAGGCCCATGAAGGCAGATTTTAGAAGCTCGATAATATCCAAAGGGACCCCCTCGTTAGACACCCGCCGGTAGATGTTCTGCGGACGATGCGGGCGATGTCCCATTATCAACCGTTGGCGGTGCGACCGCGCCTACCCTTACCAAAAAACTCGCCCGTTCACAGAATTGCGAGCAGTTAAACCGAAATCCTTGGGTATAACTGCAACAAGATAAAGTGTCCGGCGGTCAACGCACCCGCGCCCGCCCGACGCACGAGCCCCGCGCCCGTGCGATAGACCAAGGAGGAAACCATGAACGAGGGTTACACCAAGGTATTTGTTTCACTCGACGGTACTGAGCAGCAGGATTTTGTGCTCGCACGCGCCATCAAGGTCGCCGCGAACAACGGCGCCAAGCTGATTATCGGCCACGTTATCGATTCCACGGCGCTCGAGAGCGCCGGCTCCTATCCGGTCGATTTGGTCAACGGTCTGGAGGAGGCCTTTAAGAACTCCATCGAAAAGCAGCTCGAAGAGGCCAAGGCCAATCCCGATATTCCCGAGGTCGAAGTCATGATTCGCGCCGGCCGTATTCGTGAGACGCTCAAAGACGAGATGCTCGACGTGGTCAAGCCCGACCTGGTGCTCTGCGGCGCCCGCGGCCTGTCCTCGATCAAGTATGCGCTGCTGGGTTCGATTTCGACGTTCCTGCTGCGCAATACGGACTGCGACATTTTGGTCGTGAAGTAGCGTTGCTCCCACCGGCCGCGGGGCCTGCGGGGTTTCCACGGGCACGTCCTCGCCGCGTTGCGGCTGCGGGATGTGCCCTTAGGAAACCCCTCCCGGCCCCGCGGCCTTCGCAGCCTTACTTCAGCGAGTTGGCTGATAAAAGATGGCGTGCCGCCCCGTTTGGGGCGGCACGTTTTGTTTTGGCTGCACGTTTTTGTTTGGGTGGGCGTCTGCCGCGTGCGTTACTCGAAATATTGAAACTTATTCGTTGAAAACGCGAATGTTACGACGAAGCCTTCGCCGGGCTCGGATGCCGCGGTGACGTCGATGCCCATCTTGGAGCACAGGCGCGCCACCAGGTAGAGGCCGATGCCCGTTGCGCGCTTGGTGGTGCGGCCGTTGTCGCCGGTAAAACCCTTCTCGAACACGCGCGGCAGGTCGGCCGCGCTCACGCCGCAGCCGTTGTCCGCGACGGTAAGCTCGATGCGTTCGCTCGCCAGGCCCTCGTCCAGCAACGCGCCCGAAAACACGATCTTTGCGCCGTCCTCGCGCGCATATTTGATGCTGTTCTGAATAAGCTGGCCTAGAATAAACTCGAGCCACTTCTCGTCGGTAAAGACCTCAAAGTCGAGGTTCTCGCACACCGGAGCCACGTGCGCCGCGATAAGCTCGCGCGCGTTGGCTTTAATCGCGCCCGTCACCAGGGTCTTGAGATCCCAACGGCGAATCAGGTAGTCGCGCTCCACGACTTCCGAGCGCGCATAGTACAGCGCCTGGTCGATATAGCGCTCCATGCGAGCCAGCTCGCGACCCAGGTCATCCACACGCGACAGGTCGTCTTCGCTGCCGTCCAGGTTTTCCAAAATCAGGTGGGCCGCCGCCAGGGGCAGCTTGGCCTCGTGAACCCAGCTCTCGATATAGTCGCGATAGTCTTCGGTCTGACGCCGGCCCTCGGCAACCTCGTCGCAGGCGGCTTTGCCCACCCGGCACAGGACCTCGTACTCGAGCTCGCCCTCGGCATAGGTTGGGCATTGCACCATCTCCTGCACCCATGCGGGACTCTCGAGCTCCTCTGCCGCGCGCTCCAACTGACGCAGAAAACGGCGACGGCGAGCGTACTCGATCACGATGCCGAGCATACCGAAGATAAAGGACACGCCAACCGCCACGACCACGATAGAAACGGGTGCGCCGGCGACCGTCAGCACAAAGCAGCTCAGCAGCACGCCGCACGTCCACACGGCGACGGGAAGCAGTGCATCTTTAAAGAACTTGCCAAACGACATAGCCGGCCCCTAGACCGAATAGCCTTGGCCGCGATGCGTCGTCAAATACCCCTTGATGCCGATTTTTTCGAGCGTGGTGCGCAGGCGGTTGATGTTGACGGTGAGCGTATTGTCGTCCACGAAGGCGTCGGAGTCCCACAGGTCCTGCATGATGGCCGAGCGCGAGACGATCTTGCCCGCGCGGCTCAGGAGCAGCGAGAGAATGCGCAGCTCATTTTTGGTGAGCTCGGTGCTGTCGCCGGTCGCCGTGTTGGTGACCATAGAGCGGGCGAGGTCGAGCTCCAGCCCCTTGTGGACGAGCGTGCTGCGCTCGCCTGACGCCGCGGTGCGACGCAGCAGTGCGTTGATGCGCGCCACGAGCACGCGCGCGCTATAGGGCTTGGGAACAAAGTCGTCCGCGCCGAGCGTCATGGCCATGACCTCGTCGATCTCGGTCGTGCGCGAGGTGAGGACGATGATGGGGACCTCGGATTCGCGGCGAACCTCGTGGCAGATATGCTGGCCGTCCTTGACGGGAAGCGTGAGGTCGAGCAGCACCAGGTCGGGCGCGGCGGCGAGAATATCGCGCGAGACATGCTCGAACGATTCGCAGGCCTCGATTTCAAACCCGGCGCGGGCAAGGATGTCGACAAGCTCACGACGAATGGGCTCGTCGTCCTCAACGATATAGATTAGCGCCATGGATTCCGCTCCCCTCTTGGTTGTCTTGCCACCATTATGGCTGCGAAACTGCAGGTGCGCGCCACGCACGTCGCCAAGGTGACAGAACTGTTCGCGAGCGGGGGCGTTTTGTCCGCCTCGCACTCGCAGCGGTGACGGGAACCAAAATGATTCTTTAATCCCCGTCCCAGAATAATCATTTAGCGGCGGGCGCGAAGCTTTTCGTAGCCGTCGGCAAAGAAGGCGACCGTCGCGGCATCAGACTCGGCGGCGTCGGCGTCGGTGGCAGGCACCACGCCGTGCTCGTCGCTTACCAGGAACAAGGCGCCCTTGAGCTGTGCGGGAATGTCTACGCGCGTGACCGGGATGCCCTTGGTCTGGGCCAGCTGCTCTATGAGCGTCGCCGTGCCACACAGGCACTCGTCCGCCGGCGCCACAAAGGCCAGCTCGCCGTTGTTGACGGCAGCGAGCAGCTCGGGCGCCACGCCGGTTTCGTCGGCCTCGGAGCGGGCCTCGGCGGAGCGGGCACGCAGCGCCTTGGCCGAAGTATCGGCCAGCGGCTCGTACTCACCCACCGTCATGGCGGCATTGCCGTTAACGTCGATCACCAGCATGAGCACGCCGTCGTGCGCGGTGTAATCGCCCTCGGCAAGCGACCACTCAACGTGCTGCTTGGCCCAGCTGAGCATGTTATGGGTAAGCGGCTCGCCCTGCACCAAGCGCTCGGACAGCGCGCGAATGTGACGGTTGAGCATGGGCACCTTTTTGTTGGACATGCGCCAACGGCAGATAAGCGCGGGCTTGTCGAGCGTAAACTTCTCGACCGCCTCCTGATTGGCGCAAAAGTCCTCGTACGCACGCTGGTCCTCGGCATTGCCAAACAGCTCTGCATCATCAATCTGGGGCATGGTTGTACCTTTCGTGTTAGTCATTCCGTCCTCTTATACCAAAAAGACGGCCCTCCAAACGGAGCGACCGTCTTTTGCAGAGATTATTTTGACGATATGGTCAGGCGACCGAACAGTTTAATGGGATAGAGAAACATCCCATTAAGGGTTTTCCAAGTGCCCGAGATTGCCCCGAAAGAGGAGCGCCGCGTACTAAATGTACGCAAGCGACGGTTTGAGGGGCAAGGTCGGGTGCTTGGGAAAGCCTCTAGTGCCTAAAATGCCTAGCTCCGGTGAAGACCATCGCAATACCATGCTCGTTGCAGGCCTGGATGCTCTCGTCATCGCGCTTGGAGCCGCCGGGCTGGATGATGCAGGTCACGCCGTGTGCGGCAAGCACGTCGACGTTGTCGCGGAACGGGAAGAACGCGTCGCTTGCGCAGGCAAAGCCGCCCTTCTCCACGCCCTCGCGCTCGCAGAAGTCCTCGGCGCGCTCGCAGGCAAGCAGCGCAGAGTCAACGCGGTTGGGCTGACCGGGGCCCATGCCAATGCCGGCCTTGCCCTTGGAGACCAGGATGGCGTTGGACTTGACGCCCTTGCAGACCTTCCAGGCAAACTCGAGCTCGGCCATCTCGGCATCGGTGGGCTTGCGGTCGGTGGGGAACGTAAAGGTCGCGGGGTCCTCGGTCACGTGGTCGACCTCCTGCACCAGCATGCCGCCGTCGATGGAGCGCAGTTCCACCTGGGCGCCGTGGTCCACGCCGCCGGTAGCCAGCACGCGCAGGTTGGGGCGCTTGGCCATGCGCTCGAGCGCCTCGGCAGTGTAGCTCGGGGCGATGATGACCTCGACAAACTGCTTGTTCTGATCGGCAAAATGCTCAACCAGCTCAAAGGGAACCTCGCGGTTGCAGGCGATGATGCCGCCGAAGGCGCTCTTGGGATCGCAGGCGAAGGCGCGGTCGTAAGCGGACGTAATGTCCTCGGCAACGGCGGAGCCGCAGGGGTTCTGGTGTTTGAGGATCACGCAGGCAGGCTCGTCGAACTCGCGGACCAGGTTCCAAGCGGCATCGGCATCCAGATAGTTATTGTAGCTGAGCGGCTTGCCCTGGATCTGCTCGGAGCCCACGAGCGGAAACTGCGAGCTCGCGGTGTTCTCGCAACCCTCGGCAAAGCGGTAGACCGTAGCCTTCTGCTGAGGATTCTCGCCATAGCGCAGGTCGTCGACCTTCTCCAGCGAAATCTCGAGCTTGGCAGAGGTATCCGCCACGTCACTTGCCTGGGCGGCAAGCCAACGGGAGATAGCCGTGTCGTAGGCGGCGGTGGTCTGGTAGACCTTCACCTGCAGGCGACGACGGGTGGAAAGCGTGGTGCAACCGCCGGTCTCGTGCATCTCGGCCAGGACGGCGTCGTAGTCGGCCGGATCGGAGATGACGGTAACGCTCGTGGCGTTCTTGGCAGCAGAGCGCAGCATGGAGGGACCGCCGATGTCGATGTGCTCGATGGCATCCGCGAAGGTGACCTCGGGGTTGGCAACGGTCTTCTCGAACTCGTACAGGTTGACGACGACCAGGTCGATCAGCTTAATGCCGTGCTGAGCGGCCTCCTGCATGTGCTGCTCGGAATCGCGGCGGGCCAGCAGCGCGCCGTGAACCTTGGGGTGCAGGGTCTTAACGCGGCCGTCCATCATCTCGGGATAGCCCGTGAACTCCTCGATGGGGGTTACGGGAACGCCCGCGTCCTCGATGGCACGAGCCGTGCCGCCCGTAGAGATGATCTCGACGCCAAAGTCATCGACCAACGTCCGTGCGAAATCGACGACACCCGTTTTATCGGTAACCGAGATCAACACGCGTGCGATCTTCACATCAGATCCCATGCAGTCCTCCTGTCTGGTACGCCGCCGTGCTCTGTGAGTCGGTGATACGTCGATCTGCAGCGCTCGCGCAGCGGCATTGAAAATACTGATTCAATGTAGCGCATCGAGCGCGACGTTGCACCCCGCAACGCACGGCTGTGCAGAAAAAGTTTGCGAGCGGGGGTTGCAGAGGCGCCGCTGAGCACGGTGAGTTGATGGAACACAGGGGCACCATAATTAGATGCCAATGGCGTGGTAGAACTGTGCTCGATATGCATCCGCAAAAGAAAGAGGCACCATGGTCTCGCGGGTTCTCTACCGACCGTTTGATACTGAAGACTTTGACGCCATCGCGCTGATTCTGCAGCAGCTTTGGCATAACAATTCGGATAACGATGAGTACAACCGCCTTGAGGCCGCATGCGACCTCGCCTATTGCCTTTCGTCCTCGACGTTTTCGCAGGTTGCGGTAATTGACGGCGAGGCGCGCGGCATTGCGCTTGCACGCGCAGGACAGAGCCCCGGCGTCACTATCAACGAGCATTGGATGGATACCGAACGCGCGTTGCTGTCGCAGATGCGCGAACTGGAGCCCGATGCCTGCGCCGAGTATCTCTCGTTTGTGCGCGCAACCATCCGAACCAACAACCGCCTGCTCGAGAGCAGCCCATTGCCGCACGACAACGAAGTCACGCTGCTCGCCGTCGATCCCGATGTCCATGGCCTGGGCGTTGGCTCGGTGTTGCTCGATGCCGCTGTCTCGTACCTTTCCTCGCGCGGGGCGACAAGGGCGCACCTGTACACCGACTCCAACTGCTCGTGGAAGTTCTACGAGCTGCACGGCTTTAAGCGCACGGCCACGCACCGCGCCAACCGCGAAGAGCGTCGTCACGACATGCCGCGTGAAAGCTTTCTCTACGAACTCGACCTAACAGCCTAGCCCAAGCAGCCACACCTGGTCATTTAAGAACGTCCCCAATGACTGATCCCCAACAACTAGTCATTTAAGTCTGTCCCCAATGAGTGGCCTAGGGGGTTTGTAGATAGCCCTGGTCAAAAAACATCAAATATGAGTACTGTTACCTTTTTAGTAGCAGCGATTTGGGGCATTTTTGATGCTTATAGGCATGACGACCAGCTGCACGAGCTGACATAACTCCCCAAATGTTCAATAAAATGGGCTCCTAACGAGAAGTACTCTCATTAGGAGCCCATTATTATGTGCAAACATATGTGACCAACGCAGCAACAGTACTCATATTTGGCATTTTTTGTCCACTGTCCCTTGCGCGAAGGTCCTCAGCGGAAAGTTTGACCCGTTTCGATGCACAAAAATGGGATGAATCTTCCCTGGCAACCGCCCAGAAAGATCCACCCCAAAGCAAGCGCTCGCTAGAACGTTCCGCCGCCGCCTCCGCCGACGCCGCCGCCTCCGCCGCCCGAGAAGCCGCCGCCACCGCCGCCGCTCGAGCTGTCGGAGCTCGAAGCCAGCTCACGGATGCTCTCGTGATACACATCGTTGAACGAATCGAGCGGAGACTCGTTGCCGTAGTGATGGTAATACCACCAGTAGCAGGGGTAGTTGTCGTAGAAATCGTCGCTGTTGCGCAGGTCCGCAGGCACGGCCTCGGCCAGCTGCCGCAGCACTTCTTTCGAAACGCCCAGGGCAACGCCCATCACCAGCAGCTTGTTCCACAAGATCAGGTCGCTGGGGACGGCCTCCTTCAGACGCGTAAAGTCCTCGAGCCAATGCTTGAGCGCCTTGCAGCGAGCCGCCACCTCGGCGCCCTCCGGCGTGTAGCGACGGAAGGTGCAGCTCAGGACAAAGCCCACGATCGTGACGGGGATCGAGATCATAGCGGCACCGACATTGGCATCCGCAAAGTCGGTATAGAACAGAGAGCCCAAAATGCCACAGACAATAATGATGCCGAGAACCAAGCCGGCAACCAGGGCGATGGTGCCGTCCGAGGCGATAAGCTCGCGCGCCTCCAGCTTGCCCTTAACCGTGCTCTGATAGTCCTCGAGCTTGTCGCCAACAGATGTGGTGCGCTCGCTAGCGTACTCCTCCAGCTCGCTAAACGTACGCGAACGGACTCCGTCCTTATCGGGCTTAACGCCGGCGAAGAAGACCTTGAGCACATCGCGATCGATGCCGTCCTTCTTGGCAGCCTTCCAGGCCTCGTCGGTCACTGTGATGCGATACGTCTGCTCCTCTTTTTCGCGACGGAGCAGACCCTTCTTCTTGGTCTCGGTCGCTTCTTCCAGCTTGATCACGCGGTCGTCGGTGAGCTTCATAAGTGTGGCGATATATGCCTGATCGGGCACGTCGTTCCAGCTCATGAGAGCTGCAAGCACCGCGGGATGGTCGGCCGAGGGCACATCGCGGAAGTACTCGTCCTGGAAGAGTGGCTTGGGCTTGGGCCTGCGCAGCTTAAGCATCACGATCACACCGGTATAGGCAACCGCCACGACAACACACACCACGGCAATCGCGCCGGCAACCGCACGCGCGTGCTCACGGCGAGCGTTGGCCTCGTCGGCCCATTCCTTCTCTTCGCTCAGAATCGTCGACATGCGCTCTTCGCTCGAGGCGGCGAGCTGCGGCACCCAGTCGTTGGGGAAGGCGATGCGTGCCTCGGCGAATTCTCCCTCATGCACGCAGGGAATGGTATAGGTGACCATGGGCTCGTCCGCATCGAGTGACACGTCGCCCGTCAGCGGGCCGTGGCCCCATGCGCGGAAGTTATCGCCCTTGACGGCGGCCGTCCCGGCAGCGGCATTTGCAAAGTAGACTTCCATCTCGACGTCATCGGAGTCCGCAGACCAGCCGTCACCCACAAATTTCCAGTAGAGCTCGGCGGTATCGGCCCAGTTCATAACCGCACCGGTCATGGAATAACTCACGTAGTAGATTGCGCTGTCGCCGCTCTCGTGAGGGCTGAACACCTTAATCTTTACGCCGTCGTCGGACTGCTCCACCGTGTAAACGCCGTCGTCGCCTTTGTTTGCGCTGTCGACCTTGTTAAACGCAGTGTCGTCTTCCTCGACGCTCAGCACATTGACGACCACCGAGCCGCCTTGCTGGTTAGAGCCTGTATTGATATCCCAATACACGCCGTTAATGTCATCGTCGAAATCGAACTGGCGTCCCTCGACAACGGTCAGCGAGCCATCGGCCTCGACCGTGGCACCGATATAGGTTTGGCTCATGGAGTAGCCGTCGGCGTGCGCGGCGGCAGGCAGCAGCAACAACGCAAGCGCGACGAGTGCGCAGACGGAAGCGAATCGCGCAAACAGGCGGCGCTGCCGACAGGGCTGGGCAACGGGGGCGTTCATAGGCACATCCTTTGTCTGTGATACCAACAGCGTCATTGTCCCACGTTTGCGGGTTCATGTGACGAACATCTAGGCCAGCGGAGTATCAAACGGGACGAAAGTCACGCCCGCCGCCGGCACCTGGGGACGTTCCTTATCTGCCGGCAATCTGGGACACTCCTTGGCATAGCCCGCTCCGGCAATAGATACCACTTCATAGCTCCATCACAGGTGTAGCGGCTTTGTGTGGGCGCGGCATGCGCTGATTGAGCCGCCAGTTGAGGGGCATAAAGCAGTTGAGCGAAAACGGTTTGCCCCTTTGCCGTCCGCTCGAGGATCATGTCCCCCTTTTCCGCGGAAACCCCGGCAGTTGCGAAGAGCTGCCGGGGTTTCTGTCGTTTGAGGGCTAAATTGATTGACGACGATTAAGGTGCCGAGCCGGTGGTCCGGCACGCGCAACGCGCGGCCTCAGCAACTTGCAGGCCACGGCAGCGTCTCCCCCACCGCGCCCCGCGCTATACTCGTCCGCATGGACATCAACGCACGCAACATAGCAACACCCGCCGCCGACGCGCCAACGACGCCGGCCGCTCCCGCGCCCGTCGTGGGGCGCTTCGCCCCGTCGCCCTCGGGCCGTATGCACTTGGGCAACGTGTTCAGCTGCCTGTGCGCATGGCTTTCGGCCCGCAGCCAGGACGGCAGCATCGTGTTACGCATTGAGGACCTGGACGATCGCTGCAAGCGCCCGGAATTTGCCGCCCAATTGATTGACGACCTGGCCTGGCTAGGGCTGGAGTGGGACGAAGGCCCCTACTACCAGCACGACCGCCTGGACCTGTACGAGAGCGCCTTGCGCCGGCTGAAAGACGCCGGCCTCACCTATCCCTGCTTTTGCACACGCGCCGAGCTCCACGCCGCGAGTGCACCGCACGCGAGCGACGGCACGCCCATCTACCGTGGTGTCTGCCGAAGTCTTTCGGCCGAGGAGGTGGCCCGCCGCAGCGCCCTGCGCGCCCCGGCCACACGTCTGTGCGTGCCCACCGTCGACGACCTCGCAGACGACGTGATCGAATTTGTGGACCGCACGTACGGGGCCCAATGCGAGGCGCTCGCCACCGAGTGCGGCGACTTTTTGGTCCGCCGCAGCGACGGCGTGTTTGCCTATCAGCTAGCCGTGGTGGTCGACGACGCTGCCATGGGCGTCACCGAGGTCGTGCGCGGATGCGACCTGCTGGGGTCCACGCCGCGCCAGATCTATCTGCAGCACCTGTTGGGACTGCCCACGCCGCACTACGCACATATTCCGCTGCTCATGGCACCGGACGGCCGCCGCCTTTCCAAACGAGATCGCGATCTGGACCTGGGCGAACTCCGCGCCCGCTTTGGCACGCCCGAAGCGCTGCTGGGCTGGCTCGCCGGGCAAACGGGCATCGCGCCGGACACCACGCCGCGCTCTGCCGAGCAGCTGGTCGAGCACTTTAGCTGGGACGTTATCCGCGCACACCGGGAGAACATCACTGTAACGGCCGAGTAGCCAAATACGCCCCACCCCTACGCAACATCCCAAGGCTGGAGTTCGTCGCCCAGGCGAACGATGCAGTCGTAGAGCACGGTATGGCGCTCGGTCGGGTTGGCATCCCGATGAAAATGCCCGTAGTACCAGCGCTTGTAGTCCAAGCGGTCTTCCAACTCGTCAAAAAATGCCGTAAGTCGATCGACGGCGGGGCAATTCCAGCCGGGCGCCGGATAGAGCGTGGGCGAAAGCATGCGCGTAGAGCAGGTGTGGGTGACCACGTAGTCGACCTTCCAGCCCACGCTGTCGAGCTTCGTCCGTGCCTCCTCAAAGTTGCGCTCGTCCGGCAACTCCTGCGGCCACCAGCTGGAATACGGAATGCGGTATTCCTTGTCCACGCTCGTGGCGCCGCCCATGGTAAAGACCGTTGAGCCGTCGAGTTCAAAAACCTCGCCGCGCGTCAGGCGCCGTATGGGCGAGGTGTCCGACAGGCGCTGTGTCAGTCCGCCGTGCCACAACTCCATGGGTCGCTCCGCCCAGTGGTCGAAACGTTCGTGGTTGCCGTCGACGAACAGCACGGTATAGGGGCGCGACTCCAGCCAAGCGATGTCGGCGCACTCCTCGGCAGAGAAATCCCACGGAAAGCCAAAGTCGCCGGCAATGATGAGATAGTCGTCGCTCGTCAGGCTTTCCCCAAGATCCCAATCGCGCAGCTTTTGCATGTCAGCGCCGCCATGGACGTCGCCCGTCACATAGACCGTCATCGGATCACCGCTTCCCTGTAAGTCGCTAGCCCACATTCTGCACGATCACTAAGTCAACCGTTCCAGCCCTTCCATCCTTTGGGACCTACCCCTCGCTCTTCCATCCAAACGGGTCAAACACCCAAAAGATCAGATCGAGCACGCCGCCGGTCATCATGGCGCCGGCAAGAGCCATGCAAACATGCAGAGAACTGGCACTTCGGAGCACATCAAACGGCCCCAGAACAGCCAGCAGCGCGACCGTTGCGCCGGCAAGGCACAGCACGAGGCACGGCCCCGCGTTCTTGACGCACTTCTTTGCGAGATGCTTGGTGTTATCACTCATCGATATCGAACTCCTTAGAGGACCGTTGTTTGGGTACATGCCGCCGCGGCAGAGCAGGGCGGCAGGGTAAGTGTCACATGTCGTGCGGACATGCTTGAGTTACCCTACAAGTTAATGGATTTGATAGAATGTAGGGTAACTACTCGGAAAGGAGGCTCCATGTCCGTCTTAGAAGATGTTCTAGAAGAGGAATATGCACGCTCGAGCCGCCTCTTGGGCCTCATGGAGCAGGAAATCAGTCTCCTTCCAAAGGGCAGCATCCGCATGCGAAACATAAAGGGCCACGAATACTGCTATCTCAACTATCGAGTCGGCGACAAGGTCAAAAGTGACTATGTACCCGCTACAAAGGTTGATGAGCTGCAAGCCAAAATCGAACGTCGAAGGGCTCTTGCGGCCGCCATTAGAGAGCAGAAGCGATCTCAAAAGCTAATCATACGTGCGTTGGGAAGGGTGCCGAATGCTGACTGAGCAGCAGAGGTTTTCCTCTAAAACAATTTGAAAACCTTGCCGCATACATGCTGTTCGCATCCGCTGAGTCCGAGCCGCTGCCCAAGTCACCATGTGCCCGACACACAAATAGTTACACGCGGAACTATTCCAAAACTGAAAGAACCACTGCAGTTAGTACCCAATAACCATAATGCCTTTTAACGGAACAGGCATGCGCCCGCTTGCATACAATGTTTTGAAAAAAGTTACGACCTTTTCGTAGTCTCTGCTTGAGTTGTCACCACTCTTGTACACATTACGAACGACTACACAAAGATATGCTGCATCCTGTATCATGCACGCTTCAAAAAAATCCTTCAGAAACTGGTTGTTCGCGACAGCGCGCCCGGCCTCAATCTCCACTATCGTGTTAGTGTCCCTATGGACGGCATCGACCTCAAAAGCTTTATCAATTAAGCCTTTCTCCCCATACAACACTGGCATCGATAGTTTCTCGTTTTTCTTTTTCCCCACCTCAACATTGAAACCAAATTGCTCCAAATCGAACGCCAAAATTCGGAGCACGCTATCGCTGTGCTCGCTGTTTTTATCAGAACGAATCTGCTCAATATTTTTATTTACAGCTTTTACAACGTCCATTAACGGCTGCGGCGGACGACCGTTTAATGGGAAGTAAATCCAGTTGCACTCCATTGATAGTCCTTTCTCTATATTCATTCAGCCACTGCAGCTATTTTAAATTAATGTTATAAAACACCGACGACTAACGATGCCATAAACAGTCAATCGGTCAACCTTTTAGCAGCTAGCGAACCATGCAAGCAAACAGAAACCTTAATCAACATGACGGATTGGTGCTTTCGGTCATTAGCAAACAGAATCACTTGCCCATGGAGCCATTTACCCTTGGCCTTTCAATTAGGACTGGCGTCAAATGCCGCATGCCTAAGTAATATTAAGGTCCTTCCATGGCTGCCGTGTGTGAAACTCATACTTTTGCAACGCGATTTTAATCCATATGATCCGTTCGCCTTGCTTATCCCATTTCTGACGCCGGCTTGATACCGGCACCCCATCTCCCGCTATCGAGGTCTAATACTTTTCCCACTGCCACCCAAAAACTCATCCAACATTAATCTTGGCTCAAGAATCGCTTAATCTATAA
>DXMB01000050.1:0-17438 GCA_019414425.1 Collinsella sp. | reverse complement strand
CCCTCCCTGCAACACAAAAACGGGGCGCCGCCAAACACAGGCGACGCCCCGCGACCTAGCTGATTCCATCATACCCACTTGGGCAAATCATTGCTCGCAAGTCGCAATGTTTATTGCGGATAACCCCAAAAGAGTACCGCGGACAGGCCCAATAGCCGCTCGCTCCTATGCGGTCTGCTCTGCCGCCTGAGTCATGCGGGACAGGCGAACCAGCAGCATAAAGCCAACGATCAGCAGCACGCCAATGGAAAGGACGCCCAGCGACGGGTTGCCGGTCAGCGAGGTGACGACCGACACCAGGAAGGTGCCCATGACGCTTGCATAACGACCAAAGATGTCAAAGAAGCCGTAGTACTCGTTGGACTTTTCCTTGGGGATAATGCGGCCAAAGTAGCTACGGCTGAGCGCTTGCACGCCGCCCTGGAACAGGCCGACCATAATGGCAAGCACCCAAAATTCGAAGGCGGTCTTTAGGAAGAATGCGGCGAACAGCACAATGCCCATGTAGGCGGCGACGGCCACCAGGATCATGTTGAGCGTGCCCACGCGTCCGGCGAGCTTGCCGTAGATGATGGCAGACGGAAAGGCCACAAACTGCGTAACGAGCAGCGCCAGCACCAGCTGGGTCGAGTCGATGCCTAAAGCCGAGCCGTAGCTGGTAGCCATGGAAATGACCGTGTGGACGCCATCGATATAGAAGAAGAACGCGATCATGTAGACCAGCACGGTCTTGTTGTGGGCGATCTCGCGCATGGTGTGTCCGACCTCGGAGAACACACCGCCCACGATGTGGCCGATGGTGTCCTCGGGACCGCGCTCGCGACCGTACTTTTGCTTATAGGTGCGAATGAGCGGCAGGGTAAAGATGAGCCACCAGGCACCAGTGATGATAAACGACAGACGCGTTGCCAGCATGGTGGGGACGCCAAGAGCGGGGCCACCCATGATGAGCGCCAGGCAGATGATGAACGGCACGGTGGAACCGATGTAGCCCCAGGCATAGCCCGAGCTGGACACGGCGTCCATGCGCTCGTCGGTGGTAATGTCGGGCAGCATGGCGTCGTAGAACGTCATAGAAGAGTTAAGGCCGATGGTGCACAGCACGTACACGGTCAAAAATGCCATGGCAGACATTGGGATAGCCTGCGCCAGGCAAAGAACCAGGCCCGTGAGGAAGAAGCCCAAGAAGAACTTGATCTTGTTGCCGGCGTAATCGGCAAGCGCGCCCAGAATGGGCATGAGCATGGCAATGACCAGCGAGGCGATCGTCTGAGCGTTGCCCCAAGCGACCACCAGGTCTGCCGAGGAAGCACCGGTATTGATGGCGTTAAAGTAGATGGGCACCACCGAGGTATTGAGCAACACGAGGGCCGAATTGCCCACATCGTACATAACCCAGTTACGCTCGAGCTTGGTGTATTTCATGGACAGGGCCCCTTCGTATTCGCCCGATATGCAGTTAGTTCATCGTACCCCAATTGCACAGAAGCGCTGGTAAGGATTCGGCAAAGGGGCAGGAGCGGTCATACGGACACGCAGGGCGAAACACCATCCCATCAAGGCGGTTGCGGTGAAATAGTTCCTGTTTAGCCCTCCGGGGCTTCATTCAGGAACTATTCCACCGCAACTTATTGAAACGGTTTGTTATTCCTCGCGGTCGAACTCCTCGTCGGCGTCGAGTACGCGGCCGCTATAGTTGATATGGCCGGTCACGGCATCCATGTCACCGGTCTCGATAAAACGTGCGACCGTGCACTCGTAATCGCCCAGCGCGCGATCAAAGACCTCGGGGAAACTCTCGTTCGAGACCTCGTCGGTAAAGGGATTCTTCCATGTCAGATGGCCCAGGTTACCGGTGCGCTCGGGCAACTCCGTCGTCACGCGATGAGCAAGGCCGTCGAGCAGCGAGTAATCGTGCACCAAGCCCTCAACCAGCGAGATCGCGCGCGTCTTTGCGGAGCCGGCCGGCTCAATCGCGCGGTAAAGTCGCTGCATATTGGCAACGGCAGCACCGTACTCCCCCGCCGGAATGTCAATGCCGTACACGCGTCCGGCAACATAGCTCATCAGCACGCCGGCCACGCGATTGATGCGATCAGTGGTGACGATCTCGCCCGCCGGCGGATAATCCTCGACCGTGGCACCGTCGCGCTTGAGCTGTAGCATCAGCACGTCCAGGTCACTTTCGAGCACGGCATGTACCTGGCTGCCCGAAGCCTCGAGCTCGGGAGCGGAATCTACAATGCCAAACTGCTGCTCGTAGACAAAGGGGTGGGCATTGCGGTCGAGCACATAGTGTGACAGCATGCCCAGCGCAAAGGCACGACCTAGATTGGCATCGCGCGGCTGCAGGTGCGACACGCCGTCGCGCAGGCACGAGAACTGGCGCGACATGCGCGAGCGGTGCATGACCTGCGCCAGCAGCGTGCAGTCGGAAATGCGCGGCGTGAGTATGTGGAAGAAAAACGGGTCGGGGCCCTGGTTGCCCAGGATAAAGGCGATGCGCTCCTCGTCGGACGTGATAACGCCCTGCGGAAGACGGTCGATGCTTTCCTCGCCAAACAGATGATGGGTGATAAGCGCGGGCATAATGATCCTTTCGATTTCATTCGATGCCACCCATTATGCCCACCGCGCGCCCATGCCAAACCTGCGATGGTAAACGACGGCACGCAAGCCTCTTACGCAAGCCCCAGGTGCGACTTGACCTCGGCGGCGCGACGACGGGACACCGGTACCGTCGAGTTCACGCGGTCGAGCCTGAGCTCCATCAACCCCGTGGAGCCAATCTCGACATTGTGCACGTCTTCCAAATTGACCAGATAGCTGCGATGAACGCGAATAAAGCCCTCGGAGACCAAGCGACGCTCGAGCGAAGAGATCGACTCATTGATCAGGTACGTTCCCTCGGCGCAGATGGCGTTGCAAAAATCGGCGCGCGCCTCAAAGTAGCAGACGTCTGCGGCGGGAATGAACACCTTTTTGCCCCCGCGGTCCACCGTCAGACGCAAAGGCTGGCGCGGAGCGTGGGCAACACGACGGGCACCCAAGGCTGCCTCGATCTTGTCGAGTGCCTTTGACAGGCGTGCGTCCTCGACCGGCTTGACGACATAGTCGACCGCATCGAGGTTATACGCATCGGCGGCAAATTCGGCAAACGCCGTCACAAACACAACCACCGGCGGCGTCTTTAGGTTCTGCAGCGTCTCGGCAAGCTCAATTCCCGAGCGACCGGGCATGGTAATGTCTAAAAACAACACGTCGGGCTTGTTCGACAGAATCGACTCCACGGCTTCGGTGACATTGCCCGCCTCGGCAATCTGACCCACACGCGTATCCTTTTCCAACAGATAGCGTAGCTCAGCCCTAATGGGAGGCTCGTCATCAACCACCAAGATGTTCCAGCCTTCGGACATATGTGCTTCCCCTCTTTTTCTCTCAATCCAACCGCGTGCTACGCCGTCAACGGCGCAGGCTCATGCGGCTCGCCGTTCAGCTCGACGATGACCTGCGTTCCCACGCCCTCCTGGGACTTCACGCGCATGCCGGAATCTTCTCCGTAAAAGAAATGGATGCGCTGAAGCACGTTGAAGAGCGCCAGGCCGCAACCTCGCTTGACGGAGCCGTCGGCGGTAATGCTCTCGGGCTCCTCCAGGCGATGTTGCTCAAACAGATGCGCGCAGACCTCTTCGCTCATACCGATGCCATCGTCCTCGACGATGATCTCCAAACCGTCATCGGTCTCGAAAGCCCTAACATGAATAGAAAGCGGCTCGGTCTCGCGCTGCGCGTGCTTGATGCAGTTTTCGAGCAACGGCTGCAAGATAAACGGCGGCACCATGCAATCGCGCACCTCAAAGTCGATATCGACCGAGACGCGCAGACGGCCGTCGCCATAACGAGCCTGCATAAGATTGATATAGCGAGTGCCCTGTTCCACCTCGTGCTCGAGCGTTGTGAGGGTATCGGAATCAGAAAGCGTCTGACGATAGTAATTGGAGAAGTCGATCAGCAGCGACCTGGCCTTGTCCGGCTCGGTACGTACGAGCGACACGATGGTGCTGATGGTGTTAAACAGAAAATGAGGATCGACCTGCGATTGCAAGGCGCGCAGCTCCACGCGGGCCGTAAGCTCGTCCTGGCGCTCGAGCTCAAAGCTCGCAAGCTGCGTGGAAATGAGGTCGGCAAAGCCCGAGGCAAGCGCCGTCTGGCGCATATCGATGCTGCTCAGACGGGGATAATACAGCTCGAGCGTGCCCACGCAATGCCCGCGCACGGTAAGCGGTGCGACAATACCGGCGCGCAGGCGCGGAAAGTAGCCACCTGTCTCGGTCGAGGCATCGCGCGAGAACACGCTTTGCTCACCGCTGTTGATCACGTTGAGCGTAGTCCGCAGCACCACCGGGGTGCCCGCGGGGCATTTTGCCGAGTCCTCGCCCCAGCTTGCCAACACCTGCTTGCCGTCGGTAAAGCAGATGGCAGAGGCGATAGTTTCGGACAGGATGATCTTAGAGGCGCCCAGGGCAGCTTCGGGCGTAAGGCCGCGCGACGTGTAGGCGAATATTTTTGAAGCGATGGCGAGCGTGCGGTCGGTTGCGCTCGATGTGAGGTCGTCGGGAACGACAAAGACGTACGAGAAGAAGAAGCACAGCATGACCAAGCCGGCAATGACGACAACGGCCGGAACGGGATTGGGATTATCGGTTAGATCCCAGATGAGCAGCAGGATAAGCAGCGGAACGACAATACCGAGCAAAATGGCTTGAACCACATGCTGAGCGGTACGAAAGACCTTGGTAGAGTTGTAGCTCTTGCCCAGAATCAGCCTATTGAGATCCACCGTCATCTCCTTCTTACCGACGCACCCCATAGCAATGGAGAGGGCCGCAAGCGACCCTCTCCATTGCATTATGCAATCAAATACTGCGTTTTACATCAAGCCATCGATGAACGGTAGCTTAGGCGCTGTACTTGTTTGCCTCGCCGAAGGTGCCGCCCTCGACAATCCAGCCGTCCTTCATGATGACGTCCATGTTGTCGGTGTTGAGCACGTGGATGTCGGCGGCGACGTCACCGTTGACGACCAGCAGGTCGGCGCACTTGCCGGCCTCGATGGAACCGGTCTCGTCCTCGATGTGGCACATCTTGGCACCGTTGAGGGTGGCACAGGTGATGGTCTCGACCGGGGTGAAGCCGATCTTGTCGACGAACTCGTACATCTCCTCGATGGAGCAGGTGCCGTACGGGGTGACGAAGGAGAAGGAGTCGGAGCCGATCGTCATGACGACGCCGCGCTTCTTGGCCTCGCGCAGGCAGTCGTAGTTGCGCTGCAGCTCCTTCTCGACCAGGGTGCCCTCGTACTTGTCGTGCAGCTCGGGGACGTAGACGGGCGGATAGGTGGCGTACCAGGTGGGCAGGAAGGCGATCGTCGGGGTGAAGAAGGTGCCCTGCTCGGCCATGAGGTCCATGGTACGCTCATCGATATCGAAGCCGTGAATCAGCTGCTCGCAGCCAAAGCGAACGGAATCGTAGGCAGCGGCGTGGTTGTTGTAGCAGTGGCTCCACACGGGGATGCCGACCATCTTGGCCTCTTCGACCACGGCCTGAATCTCCTCGGAGCAGTAGTGCTGGTCGCGGCCGGAGTCCCAGCGCCAGATGCCGCCACCGGTAGCCCAGATCTTGATGGCATCGGGGTTCTCGCGCAGGCGACGACGGACGGCCTTGCGCAGATCCCAAGGACCGTCGACCTGATCGCCCCAGGGGTGCGATTCCTTGTTGAGCTCCTGGCTGCAGTGGTGGGAGTCGCCGTGGCCGGCAACGCGGCAGAAGCCAAGGCCGGTGGCCAGAACGCGCGGGCCCTTGAAGACGCCCTTGTCGATGCAGTCACGGATCTGGATACCAAAGCGGCCGATCTCGCAGACGGTGGTGAGGCCGTGGGTGAGGCAGTCGTAGGCCTGCTTGACGGCGACGGCCTGCTTCTCGAGGAGCGGCTGCATGACCCAATCGGTGTCATCGTCGGTCAGGTTGCCCGAGAAGTGCAGGTGGGTGTCGATCAGGCCGGGAAGGACGGTCTTGCCGGCGGCGTCGATAACCTCAACGCCCTCGGGAAGGTCCTGCATAGCACCGGCGTACTCGATCTTGCCGTTGTCGTCGACGAGAACGAGGGAGTTCTCGACCGGCTCGGCACCGGTACCGTCGATGAGCTTGCCGCCAACGATTGCATACTTAGTGGACATGGTTCCTCCTTATGGATCCATATAGTGGGCGAGGCCGTGTTGGGTTAAGGCCTCACAAAGCTACCCAAGTGGCGCCGGGTTCGGTGCGCGGAAGAGAGGGGCCCGCGCACCTGATCCGCCCCGGCTCGGCGTTACTTTTTGCGGGAATTGGTGAAAGCCATGAGGGCCAGGCCAATAGCCAACCAGCCGATCACGATGCTCCACTCCACCATGTTGAGGGAGGCGGGAGAGAACGGAATCACAAGCAGGCCGATGATGATGGCGCAGGCAGCGATAGCGAGGGAGATGCCAAACTTGCCACCGGGCACCTCGTAGGGACGAGGCAGGTCGGGCTCGGTGAAGCGCATGCGCAGGCAAGCGAGGGCGACCATGCCGCAGGAGAAGATGAAGGCGAGAGCCGACACGTTGGTCAGAGGGATGAGCATGTTCTTGCCCAGGAACGGACCGACGACGGTGATGACGCCCAGAACGACGCAGGCGAGCTTGGGAGCGCCGGACTTGGGATCGACCTCGGCGAACTTCTCGGGCAGCTGGCCCTTTCGGCCCATGGCGAGCATGATGCGGCTCGTGGCGCCGTAGAAGGAGTTCATCGGGCCCATGGGTCCAAGCGTGGCGATGACGAGCATGGCCAGGTACAGAAGCATGTTGATGCCCTTGAGGCAGGCGAGCGCGGGAACCGGGCTCTTAACGAACTCATGCCAGTCGAGGATGGTGCCGAACGAGTAGATGCAGACCATGTAGAAGCCGCCAGCGGCCAGCAGAGCCAGGGAGATGATCTTGCCGAACTTGTTCCAGTTGAGGCCCTCGGCTGCTTCCTCAGCCTGCTGAGGAATGGTGTCGAAGCCAGCGTAGAAGAACGGGGTCAGAACCAGGACCGACACGATGCCGGCAAACAGGCTGGTGCTCTCGGTAGCGGCCTTGCCGCCGCCAGCGCCGGTGACCTGGGAGAACACGGGCATGGCATTGTCCGGCGAGCCGGTGAACAGCGAGACGCCCATGGCGAGCAGCATGCCGCAGAGCAGGGCCTTGGTCAGGAAGGCCTGGAGCTTGGCAGCCGAGCTGGCACCGCGGAAATTGAGGAAGATGACGTAGACTGCAAAGCCGAGCGCGATCAGCGTCGGGAACAGGTAAACGTCAGCCCCCAGGATGGTGTAGAGCTTGACGGCGCGCAGCCACTCAAGGCCGGGCAGGCTGCCGAACATTTCGGACACGAGGGTCGAAATGGCGATGGCCTCCCACGGGCACAGGATGCCGTTGCCCAGGGCCAAAAGCCATCCGGTGATGTAGCTCAGCGTACGGCCAAAGCTACGATCGACATACTCGACAATGCCGCCCGAGATGGGGATAGCAGCCGTGAGCTCACCGAAAACAGCTCCGACGGGCACGAGGAAGATTGCACCCAAGAGGAATGCGATCATAGCGGGAACGGGACCGCCGCCCACGACCATCCAGTCGCCGACCTGCAGAACCCAACCGGTACCGATGATGGCACCGAAGCCGATGGTGAAGAAGTTCCAGAGCGAAAGCGTTTTCTTCATGCCGCCGTTATCCTCGACTGCAACTTCTGCGTTCTTGTCCGCCATTGTTCCCCTCCTTTCCTGTTTGACGCCCTTGGCGTCACCCCTTGCGCGGTCCGTTTTGCCGCGCGCTTTTATTCCATGGCTTTAAGATACGGCCTTGGCGCAGCAGCGCCGCTCGCAGCTCGACCGAAGGCAGAATTGCAAAACGAGCGGCACCGTTTTTGGGACGAACGGCGGGAGACGTCATTCGTCTTGGACGCTTTCATCTTGTCTGCTTTTGAATACCTGTTGCCGTGACGCTTGGCGCGCGGCGCGGCAACGTTCATACCATTTGTCAGGCTTTTGGCGCACATACCCATGTGTCGTGCATCTTTTTATGTAGGATAGACAAGTTACACATGAGGCAAGGTGATTCGAATGGCATACGGATACAATGACGGCGACCAACGGCCACAAAGCGTGCGCCTTGCCGGCCGCACCACGTCAACGCCCAAAATCACCTCCGACAACGACAACCCGCAGCGCCCCCAAGAGCAGCTCGGGGCTTCTTCGCGGCAGCAAAGCCGTACCGTGCAGCAGTCAGACCGTGTGAGTACGAGCACGCGCCAACGCCAGACCGACACATCGCAGCCACGCCGCTACGATCGCCGTAAGACCGACTACTACGTCAAGCGCTCCTTTTCGCGACCTCAACGCGATCGCGGCAATTCCACCCCTCACCCCGCGTCGCACACCACAAGCCACGCGCTTCCGGCCCGCCGCCTACGCCTTGCGCTTTGCTCCATTGCCGCCTGCCTCGTCTTTGTGTTTTTGGGATCCTGTATCTCCCACGGATCAGCCGGTCTTGAGCCCACTGCCGAGGACAAGCTGCTTAAAGCTCCCGTCGCGCCCGGTTACTCCTTTGCGTTCTCGACCCCACGCTCGCAATGGCAGGCCGGCGCCATGCCCCACATCTACCAAATTGACCCCGCATGGTCGGAGCTGCCCTATGCCGGTGGCACTATTCGAGAAAACGCTTGCGGTCCCACTTGCCTCACCATGGTCTATATCTTTAAGACCGGCCACACCGATAAGACGCCGGTCGATGTATGCGCACTGGCCGAAGCCGGCAACTACGCCCCCGCTGGTGCCACCGAGTGGTCGTTTATGACAGGCGGCGCGTGGCAGCTGGGGCTCAACGGAACACAGCTCTATAACGATCGCGAATCGATTACCCAAGCACTTCGCTCGGGTGCGCCCGTCATCGCCGCAGTGCGCCCCGGTACGTTTACCAACGTAGGCCACTACATCGTGCTCTACGGCATCGACGACGCCAACCAGATTGGCGTCTACGACCCCAACTCGGCCAGCCGCAGCGCCCGCCGCTGGGGCGTCGTAGAGGTCCTCAACGAAGTCGAAGCCATGTGGGCCTACTACTAGTCATTGGGGACAGACTTAAATGAGTGGTCATTGGGGACGCTCTTGTTTGACTAGTCATTTAAGAACGTCCCCAATGACTAGGTGAATAGCAAAAGCCCCGCAGTCGGAGCGGACTGCGGGGCTCATGAAGAGAGGCTAGTTTGTGGGCGCTTTGCCTGGCGCCCACGAGAGAGGCAACAGAGTAGAGACTACTCGTGGATGCGAGTACCGGAGAGGCCGGCCATGGTCTCGGCGGCCTTGTCCAGGGCGCCGATGATGCAGGTGCGGCCCTTGCGGGAGCGGGCGAACTTGACGGCGGCGCGGACCTTGGGCTCCATGGAGCCCTTGCCGAACTGGCCCTCGTCGGCCAGGCGCTCGGCCTCGTCGGCGGTGAGGTCCTCGAGCTCCTCCTGGTTGGGCTTGCCGAAGTTGATGGCGACGTGCTCGACGGCGGTCAGCAGGAACAGGACGTCGGCGTCGCAGTCCTCGGCCAGCAGCTCGCCGCCCAGGTCCTTGTCGATGACGGCGGGAACGCCCTTGTAGCAGCCCTTGTTCTCGTAGTCGCGGACGACGGGGATGCCGCCGCCACCGCAGGCGATGACGATGAACTCGTTGTCGAGCAGGTTGAGGATGGAGTCGGCCTCGACGATCTTCTTGGGATCGGGGGAAGCGACGACGCGACGCCAGCCGCGGCCGGAATCCTCGACGAAGACCTTGGAGGGATCCTCGGCCATGAACTCCTTGGCCTGCTCCTCGGTGTAGAAGGGTCCGATCGGCTTGGTCGGGTTCTTGAACGCGGGGTCGTCCGGGTCGCACTCGATCTGGGTGACGACGGTGGCGGCGTGCCAGCGCTTGTAGCGCTTGTGCATCTCGCGGCCGATGCCCTGCTGCAGGTGGTAGCCGATGTAGCCCTGGGACATGGCGCCGCACTCGGGCAGCGGCATCTCGGGGGTGCCGATGGCGTCGTGGGCAGCGGCGAAGGCGTTCTGGATCATGCCGACCTGCGGGCCGTTGCCGTGGGTGATGATGATCTCGTTGCCCTGCTCGATGAGGCCGAGGAGAGCGTGGGCGGTGTTGCTCACGGCCTCGATCTGCTCGACGGGGTTGTTGCCGAGGGCGTTGCCGCCAAGGGCGACGACAATACGATCAGGCTTTCCGTACGGTTTACTCATAGTGTTCGTTCACTTCCCAGCTACTAGCGAAGCGTCGCGTACATCATGGCCTTAATGGTATGCATGCGGTTCTCGGCCTCCTGGAACACGCGAGACTGCGCGCTCTCAAAGACCTCGTCGGAAACCTCCATCTCGGTCACGCCGAACTTCTCGGCAATCTCGGCGCCGATGGTGGTCTGCGTATCGTGGAAGCTCGGCAGGCAGTGCATAAAGATGGCGCCGGGGTTTGCCTTGGCCATGACCTCGGGCGTTACTCGATAGGGAGAGAGAAGATCGATTCGGCTCTTCCACAGCTCCTCAGCCTGGCCCATACCGACCCAAACGTCCGTATAGATCACGTCTGCATCCTTGACGCCCTCGTCGATATCCTCAGTGAGCTGGATCGTGCAGCCATTCTGAGCGGCGATCTCCTGGCAGCGCTCAAGAAGCTCGGGATCGAAGTGCGTGGCGCCCTCGACATCGCCCTTGGGTCCGCAGGAGCAGAAGTTAATGCCGAGCTTGGCGCAGATAACCATCAGGGAGTCGCTGACGTTGCCCTGCTCCTTACCCATATAGGTGAGCTTCATGCCGCGCGTGTCGCCAAACTCCTCACGCATGGTAAGAATGTCGGCAAGGGCCTGGGTGGGATGGTACTCGTTGGTCAGACCGTTCCAGACGGGAACGCCAGCCTTGGCGGCAAGCTCCTCGACGATCGACTGGTCGGAGCCGCGATACTCAATACCGTCATACATGCGACCGAGCACGCGGGCGGTATCCTCGATGGACTCTTTCTTGCCCATCTGCGACGAGCCGGGGTCGAGGTAGGTCACGCCCATACCCAGGTCCATACCGCCGACCTCGAAGGCACAGCGCGTGCGCGTGGAGGTCTTCTCAAACAGCAGGACAATGTTCTTGCCCTCGAGAAAGCGGTGCGGATAACCGGCGCGCTTCATATCCTTGAAGTTCTTTGAGAGGTCGAGCATGTACTCGATTTCCTCGGACGTAAAGTCAAGCAGGGTAAGAACGCTTCGACCAGAAAGATTAAGAGCCATGATTTGAGTCCTTTCGGTTGTTGGAACACACAAGGAGGGATGGGCGGCGCAGACGCACACGCGCCGCCCAGATACGCTAACGCTGACTAGATTTCCTCACGCCAGAACGGCATGGTCATGCAACGCGGGCCGCCGCGACCGCGAGAAAGCTCCTCGGAGGGAGCGACGAGCAGCTCGACGCCAGCCTTGTAAAGAGCATCGTTGGTAACAACGTTGCGCTCATACACGCAGACCTTGCCCGGTGCGACCGCAAGAGTGTTGGAACCATCGTTCCACTGCTCACGGGAAGCCTCGATCGGATCGCCACCACCGCACTCAATCATGGTGATATGGTCCATACCCGTCGCAAGCTCGAGGATATGCTGCAGGGTGCCCTCGAGTTCCTCGATATGCACCTCCCCCTCCGAATCGCCCTTGGTCAGGCGGTAGGCACGAAGCGTCTGGTAGATGCCGGGATAGACCGTGAACTTATCGCGATCGACCTGCGTGCAGACGGTGTCGAGGTGCATGTAGGCATAGCCGTGCGGAATCTTGATGGCATAGATGTTCTCGATCTCGGCCTCATCGGAACCCCAGAACATATTCTTGGCGAGCTCATCGATGGCCGCAGTCTGGGTGCGCTCGGAAATACCGATGGCGAGCGTCTTGGCGTTGATGTTGAGGATATCGCCGCCCTCGATATGCCACTCGCTGTTGTGGTCATACCAAATGGGGCTACCGGCGTAATCGGGATGGTTGCGGAGCACCGTTTCGTAGAAGATTACCTCGCGATTGCGCTGATTCCAGTACATGCGGTTCATGGTAGCGCCCTTGCCCACGACAGCCAGGGGGTCACGGGAGAAATACGAGGCGGGCATGGGGAAGAGGACCATATCATCGCCCTTCAGCTCGTCGCCGTCCATACTGGCAAGAGAACCGCCGACCTTGGGGATCTCGAGGTCGCGAACGTAGAGGCCGCCCATGGCAGCAAGGACAAACTCCTTGTTGTCCTTAATCGAATCAAGCTTCTCGACAACGGCCTGGCGAAGGGCCGCGTTGGAGATGCCGGACTCACCCATGAACTTCGTCATGAACTCTGCGCGAGTGCCCTCGACTTTGTCAAACGTCTCAGCGAGCAGCTCTTCCATATAGACGACCTCGGCGCCAGCGCCGCGAAGAAGGTCGGTAAACTGATCGTGCTCTTTCTGGGCATAGTCCAGATAGAACGCGTCGTGAATCCAAACGCGGTCGAAATCCTCCGCCTTCATGTTTACAAGATCCATACCGGGGCGATGGACGCACACCTTCTTGAGGGCGCCAATCTCGCTATGAACGTTCAGTCCTTTGTTCATCTCTATCCTTCTTTCTCACAACTTGTATGTGGGGTTTTGCATTTACGGCAGGGGGATAAGACCCGAAACCGCAGTGAATGCCATGCAGATAACGCTTACGACCAGGAAGAATTTCCAAGCGACCTTCCACCACTGGCCAAGCGGAATCTTACAGACGCCAAGACCGGCAACGAGCATCGCGCTTGTTGGCGAAATGAGAGACATGGCCGCGCTGCCCATGGAAAGACCAGTAACTGCAGCCTCGGGGTTTAAGCCCATCAGCTCAACAAGCGGGCCGAAAATGGGAATCGTAAGGGCAGCGATGCCCGAGGAGCTCGGAACGAGGATCGACAGAAGGTTATCCACGACATAGAGGATGCTCGTAAAGATAACGGCTGGAACTCCAGTGAGAGCCGTGGCGAGCGTATTGAGAATCGTATCGATGATGAGGCCGTCATTGGCGATTACGAGGATTCCGCGGGCAAGTCCAACAACGATGGCAGAGAACGCGAAGTCTGCAATTCCCTTAACGAACTCGCCGGCGATTTCCTTCTCATTCATCCCGGAAACAACACCCGAAAGAAGGGCCATGGCCAAGAAAATCGCAGAGATTTCGTTCATGTACCAGCCCTGGGCCACCAGACCCCAAATGATAGCGCCAAGTCCAAGCACGAAAATAACCATGACGGCTTTTTGCCTAGCGGTGAACTCGCTATCGAGGAGATTCTCGTCCGCGCCAAACTCTTTGCGCTTCTCGATATCATCGTGGAAAGCGGGGGACGCTTCGGGGTTTTTCTTCACCTTGAGGGCATACATTACAACCCATGCGACGCCAACCGCAGTAAGCACGACAAGGGCGATAGTACGCAGCCAAAGCTGAGGGTTGCCCTGGATGCCGAGGATGCCCTGAGAAATCAGGACGTTGAACGGATTGACGGTAGATGCGATGTATCCGATACGGGCGCCCACAAACACCGTCATGAACGCCGTAATTGAGTCGAAGCCCATGGCCATCATGATCGGCATAAGAATCGCAAAGAACGGAAGCGTTTCCTCTGCCATACCAAAGGTGCTGCCACCCAAGGCAAAGAGCACCATTAGGATCGGGATGATGAGGACGTCCTTGCTCTTGAACTTCTTCACCACTCGAGCAACGCCGCTCGTGATGGCTCCGGTCGCCGTGATGACCTGGAAGGAACCTCCCACGATCATAATGAATGCAACGACCTCGACCGCTTGCTGGATGCCGATCGCAGGGGCCTCAAGTACTTCGAAGATGCCTTGGCGAAGATCGACCTCGTTGCCGTCCTCGTCCGTATAGACCTTATCGACAGGCTCATAGGTGCCCGAAACTGTTACCTCACGGCCGTTAACCTCCTGGCGTTCAAACGAACCCGAAGGCACGACCCAGGTCAGAACGGCAAATACGGCCATCAAGACGAGAATGATGGTGTATACGTGCGGAACTCGAAAGGCACGCTTCTTTTCTGTCTCTGCCATCTCTCCTCCTTAATTCAGGGGTTTTTCGTTGCCGGCAAAGCCATTGTGTCATCGCACAAAACCTCCTTACGTCCCATCGCCCGTCAACGAAAGCCATCGGCCCGTAAACGGCCTTTAGATTGATGTAATTCGTCAATTTACTTTGCTAATTGATGTTTAACATCAATTAGCAGCTCGGCTCGTGCCATTCACCTGTGACAGATATGATGTAAATTGAATCAAGCTCGTAATGTGCCACTATGGAAGCAATCAATACTCATCGCCAAAGCGAGGTCTTATGTCCGCACTACATGTTCAAAATGAAATAGGAAAGCTAAAAAAGGTGCTTCTGCACTGTCCCGGCCCCGAAACGCGCAACTACCCCGACGGCCAGTTCAATCAAGTCTTTACGCTACGCCCTTCTAGCAATTCATTTGATCTTGAAAAGGCTCTTGGGGAGCATCATGCTTACTCGGCGATGCTCGAGCACGAAGGGGTAGAGATTCTCTATCTTGAAAACCTTCTTACCGAAGCCCTTGATGCGACAGAGCAAGCGCGTCGCTCTTTTATCGATAGCTACATTTCAGAATGCGGCGCGCGGGGCATTGAGCTCGAGTCTGCCATTCGCGAGTATCTCGAGCGCATCGAAGGCTCCCGCGCCCTTGCTCAAGCAGCAGTCAACGGCATCCGCTACTCCCAGGTCTTCAACACAGATAAAGAGGTGTTCAGCCTCACGAAACTGACGGCAGACGCATACTCACCTGACGATCTTCTCGTAAGCCCCCTTAACACCATGTGGTTCACACGCGATCCGGCAAGCGTCATCGGCGAAGGCGTCACGCTCAACCATATGTACTGGCCAGAGCGCAACCGTGAGGTTATCGCCTATAAAACGATTTTTACGTATCACCCGGATTTCCGCGAGACTCCCCAGTTCTTCAAGCATGAATCGACTTTCCACATTGAAGGCGGCGACCTGCACAACCTCAACAGCGAAAACGTAGCCATTGGAATCTCCCAGCGAACCGAGCCGGCGGCGATAGACACCCTGGCAAATAACTTGCTCTGGGATGAGAACTCGACTATTGAGTCCGTATGGGCCATTCAGGTCCCCTACGATGACCTCTGCATTCATCTCGACACATATTTCACTCGCGTTGGCTACGAGACATTCCTCGTTGCCCGTGAACTTCTCGACCAAGCGCGGGTCTACCGCATCACACGGGGCAGATCGGAAGGGACAACCCGGGCACGCCATGTCGAAGGCGGACTGAAAGAAGCGTTGCGATTAGCCCTAGGTTCAAGTTCGTTGCAATTTATCCTTTGCGGTGGCTCAAATCCCGGTGCAGCAGAGGTCGAAAGGTCCAACAATGCCACAAGCACCCTTTGTTTGGAGCCCGGCAAGGTCTGCGTATACGAAGAAAACGCCGAAACCAACAAAGCACTGGAGCAGGCAGGTATTGAACTTGTCCCCATCTCTATCTTCGAGCTGACAAACGGCTTTGGCGGTCCCAACTGCCTCTGCCTTCCCCTCGTCCGCACTTCATAACATGGGAACGGGTCAAAACATAAAGGCGCTTCGCAAGCGCGACCAGCTAACGCAGGAGGAGTTCGCAGCACTCATCGGCGTCTCCAAAGAAACGGTATGCCGCTGGGAAAAGGACCGCTATGCAATCCGCCGCTCAACGTTATTCAAGATAGTATCGAAATTTAACCTGCAGCTCGACGACCTCACATCTGAAACCGCAGGGCTTGCCGCAAAGCTCGACCACGAGGAGCGAAAGGGGGAATCCAGAGAAGTTACTACTGATTCCCTTTGCGATGTATTTAAAATCCAGATGAATGGAGGCAGAACGGGACTTAAACAAACCGGAACAACCGCGCTTCCCTCATCCGTATTCAAGAAACATCGCGGGTGCTTCTTTGTTCAAATGGATACGTCCGCCATGTCCAAATGCTATCCGATTGGATCTCATCTCCTCGTGGATCCCAGTCTGAAACCCTGGAACGGATGCTCCGTCCTCGCTTTGGCCGATAATTCGAGAATCGTCATACGGCGTTATAGCACCGGCACAAACACCGTGATGCTCTCATCCCACTCATATCGCACATCGGAACCGGATATTGTGCTGGACAAACGCCGAATTAGGATTCTGGGAGTCATCGTTTGGTTCCAGGCATCTCATGATCTGAGTGTTTAATCAAATTGAATCTTGCCCGCACCCATTTGCTCACCCCTCAACAGCAAAAGCCCCGCAGTCGGAGCGGACTGCGGGGCTCATGAAGAGAGGCTAGTTTGTGGGCGCTTTGCCTGGCGCCCACGAGAGAGGCAACAGAGTAGAGACTACTCGTGGATGCGAGTACCGGAGAGGCCGGCCATGGTCTCGGCGGCCTTGTCCAGGGCGCCGATGATGCAGGTGCGGCCCTTGCGGGAGCGGGCGAACTTGACGGCGGCGCGGACCTTGGGCTCCATGGAGCCCTTGCCGAACTGGCCCTCGTCGGCCAGGCGCTCGGCCTCGTCGGCGGTGAGGTCCTCGAGCTCCTCCTGGTTGGGCTTGCCGAAGTTGATGGCGACGTGCTCGACGGCGGTCAGCAGGAACAGGACGTCGGCGTCGCAGTCCTCGGCCAGCAGCTCGCCGCCCAGGTCCTTGTCGATGACGGCGGGAACGCCCTTGTAGCAGCCCTTGTTCTCGTAGTCGCGGACGACGGGGATGCCGCCGCCACCGCAGGCGATGACGATGAACTCGTTGTCGAGCAGGTTGAGGATGGAGTCGGCCTCGACGATCTTCTTGGGATCGGGGGAAGCGACGACGCGACGCCAGCCGCGGCCGGAATCCTCGACGAAGACCTTGGAGGGATCCTCGGCCATGAACTCCTTGGCCTGCTCCTCGGTGTAGAAGGGTCCGATCGGCTTGGTCGGGTTCTTGAACGCGGGGTCGTCCGGGTCGCACTCGATCTGGGTGACGACGGTGGCGGCGTGCCAGCGCTTGTAGCGCTTGTGCATCTCGCGGCCGATGCCCTGCTGCAGGTGGTAGCCGATGTAGCCCTGGGACATGGCGCCGCACTCGGGCAGCGGCATCTCGGGGGTGCCGATGGCGTCGTGGGCAGCGGCGAAGGCGTTCTGGATCATGCCGACCTGCGGGCCGTTGCCGTGGGTGATGATGATCTCGTTGCCCTGCTCGATGAGGCCGAGGAGAGCGTGGGCGGTGTTGCTCACGGCCTCGATCTGCTCGACGGGGTTGTTGCCGAGGGCGTTGCCGCCGAGGGCGACGACAATACGATCGGGCTTGCC
>DXMB01000005.1:20583-48081 GCA_019414425.1 Collinsella sp. | reverse complement strand
CTTCATGCCTTTGGAGCCGTCGGTGAGCACGAGCTGTGCGCCGTATGCCTGCATGAGCTTGCGGCGCTCGACGGACATGGTCTCGGGCATAGTGATGATCACCTTGTAGCCGCGGGCCGCCGCCACCGAGGCGATGCCGACGCCGGTGTTGCCGCTCGTGGGCTCGATGATGGTGTAGTCGCCACCGCGCACGAGCTTGCCGGCCTTCTCGGCCTCGTCAATCATGTTCTTGGCGACGCGGTCTTTGACGGACCCGGCGGGGTTGAAGTATTCCAATTTGACGAGCACACGGGCCTTGAGGTCCTCGTCGGCCTCGAAGTGGGTGAGCTCCAGAAGCGGGGTGTGGCCGATAAGCTGATCGATGGACGTGTAAACATTGCTCATGGTGAACCTCCAAAGTGTTCAAATGACTGGGTACCGTGTGGTTTTACGGTGTGTGTGGCAGCGAAACCCACAAACCTTATAGGTTGTTCGTTTTGCTGTTGGCAAGCATAGTAGACAGTAAAGCCTAGTAACGCAATAGGAAATAGAAGATTATTGCGAGTCGATTAACCATCTTGACGGGAATAGGTATTTTCAAAACCAATTTTTCGGCTAGAATTTCTACGAATTAAAAGACCGAAAGGCAGCTATATATATGTTGGTTTCCACAAAGGGCAGATATGCCCTGCGCGTTATGGTCGACCTGGCCGAGCACCAGGCGACAGGCCGTATCCCGCTTAAAGAGATTGCGGCGCGTCAGGGTATTTCGGAGAAGTACCTCGAGAATATTCTGGCTACGCTCGTGCGCGCCAACATGCTCTCGGGCATGCGCGGCAAGGGCGGCGGCTATGTGCTCACGCGCCCGCCCGAGCAGTACACGGTGGGCGAGATCTTGCGCCTGACCGAGGGCAGCCTGGCGCCGGTCGCCTGCCTGGATGGCGACTGCAAGGGTTGTTCGCGCTCTGACGAGTGCCCCACGCTCGACGTGTGGAAGAACCTGGACAAGCTTATCAACGACTACCTCGACGGTGTGACGCTCGATCAACTTGTCGCTCCCAACGAAGGCTACGACTACGTGATCTAGCCCACCTGCCATTTGGGGACGGGGTGGAAATGGCAGATTCTCTCGCCTTTTGAGACTTGGCAAATAAGAAGGCCGCCCATTTTTGTGATGGGCGGCCTTCGTTTTGGGCTGTTGAGACGGGCGCGGCCGGAATGGCCGTTTTAGCCCTCGGCGATGCTATCGAGAATGCTGCGCATGATGGATACCAGGATGCTGCCCATAAAGGCCGATCCAAAGCTGGCGATGGAGATGCCCGCGCCCAGCAGATTGACCGACAGGTAGCTGGCCAGCTCGAGCATAAAGCTGTTGACTACGAGCTGAAAAATACCCAGCGTAATGAGCGTAAGCGGCAGCGAGATGACCGTCAGGAACGGCTTGACGAACGAATCGACGATGTTCAGGAACAGTCCCACGAAGGCGAAGCAGACCCAGGCCTCGGTAAAACCGAAGGGCTGGATGCCGGGAACGAGGAACGTGGCAATCGCGATGGCGATTGAGGTGAAGAGCCAGTTAAGCATAAAGCGCATGGTGTGAATCCTTTCTTGCGCAGGGTGCGTTGGTGACGCGTGAAACGGCTTGCTGCGGCAGCCTGGACGGACGCGCGGGTGTGCCGCCTTGTTCGGCCGCCCATTGTCTCAGATATTCGTGGAGCTTACGTGCGCATTCGGTTTCAAAACGGCGTTCGTCCTGAAAAACGCGCCGCTGGCAGAGAGTCTTGTCGCTTTAGTTTGGTGGTGTGCTACACTGCTACGGGCAAAAGCCACAGGCGTTGCCCTATTGCATAGAACGGGCGAACGATGCCCGATGTCAGTATCAACTTCGATGCCTTATGGCGGGTTTGGCGGTGATCGATGAATATCGAGAACATGTTTGACAAGCCTGATGTCAAGCAGCTGGTCCACGCATTTAGTCTTTTGGATGACGAGAAGGATATCCAGGCGTTTTTGACCGATATCTGCACGCCGCGCGAGATCTGCGATCTTTCGCAACGTCTGCAGGTTGCGCGTTATCTGGATGAGGGCGAGCCTTATGTTGAGGTTCAGGCCCGCACCGGCGCTTCGTCCACTACGGTGAGCCGCGTGTCCAAGGCACTCAACGGCGAGTACGGCGGCTATCGCAAGATCCTCATCAAGCTGGAGGATGGCGAGTAGGCTAGCGGCAACAAACGAATTGCGCAGAACCGTCCCTTCGGGGGCGGTTTTTTGATCCTTTGGGGACGGAGGAAAACGGATCACTGGGTTAGACTGACCTCCTCGGTGATCCATTTTCCTCTGTCTCCAAGGGGTCAAATCTGTTGGCGTGGGGCAAATCTGTCCGCGCGGGCGGGTAGGATGGAAGCATTGAATATTGCGAACGGTTTGAGTGGAGGACCATGCCTGTTCGAATCTATACCACCAACGCCGGCGCGGATTTGAGCGATGCCGAGGCGGCGCTGCTTGCCGACCTTATTGCCCGCCACGGGCGTGCCGTGCTGCTGGCGCCAACGTTTGCCGAGCTCGACCTGTGCCGTCATGATGCGGCGGAAGCCGGCGTTTCGCTGGGTATTGACTACAAGACGCCTACATCGTGGCTTCGCTCGCTTTGGGAGCTTTTGGGCGACGGGCGCGGTTTCGTCGACAACCTGCAGCGCCAGATGCTGTTTTCGGACATGGTAGCGCGCCTCGACGACGCCGACCTGCAGCCGCTTTCGCGCAGCCAGGGCACGGTGCGTATGCTCGCGCGTATGGCTCGCGATGTGCTGCCGGGTGTGGCAGGGACAGGCACCGAGCGTTGCTGCGACAACGTTTGCAAGCCCAAGCCCAAATGCGACGCCGAGGCTCGCGTGTTTGAACTTTTGTGCGCCTATGCGCGCGGTTTGGACCGTCGAGATATGGTCGAGCCCTGCGAGGCGGCTGACATTATGGCCGGCGCTTTGGCCGACAACCTGCCGGGGTGCGCCCGCGCCGTTTGCGTGCGCGGCGTCACGTCATTTACGTATAGCCTGCTCGAGCTGCTGTCCGCCGTGGCAAACAACGGGGGAGAGGTTGTCGTGCTGCTTGCCCGCGAGCAAGCGGCGATGCGCGAGGAGCTTGCCGCGGCATTTGATGTCCGCGGTGTGCTGTTTGAGATCGCGCCGCTGGGGGAGGGCGCCGCCGCGCCCCAGACTGCCTCCAAGTCCGCTGCTCAGCCTGCCTTTATTGAGGTCGCCGGCCCCCATGCCCGTGCCCATGCTTATGCGGACGTCATCGATAAGTTGGTGAAAGCGCACAAGGAGTCCAAGGACGATAAAGTTGCTGCAACACCCGCCGACCCCGTACGCGTGCTCGTTGTTTCTGCCCGGGCACCCCAGCTGTTCGGCGAGCTTGCCGCTCGTTTGGCGGCGCGCCACGTTGCTGCCGAGACGGCCGAGTTCACGGCGTTTTCCCAATCCATTGCGGGCAGGCAGTTCACGGCGCTCGCCAACCTGATCGAGCGTATGAAGGCCGCCGACGAAGGGGCAGCTTCTAAGACTGAGTGGTGGCCCGCTCCGGAGCTTACCGACTGGATTTACAGCCCGCTTTCGGGTGCCGACGCCGCCAGCGCGCGCACGTTCGACAAGAATATGCGACTGTCGCGCAGCAAGACCACTGCGGGCGTCAAGAGCCTGCTGCAGAGCGTGCAGGGCCAGGTGAGGGGCGCGCGTAAAGCGGCGAGCGACGAGAACTGGTTTAAGAACGTGCCGTGCGTGATCTCGGACGTGTTCCAGGCGCTGTGGCGCGACAAACCCGTGACGGCGCTCAAGGCCATGCTTGCCGTTGCCGAGGCACTGCCCGATCGCGCACTTGGCGGTCTCGACGGTCAGGCCCGTCGCCAGGCGGAGGTGGCCCTGCTGCGCCACGTCATCGACATCCTTATGAATGGCGCCCGTGCGCTCGACGTGTCGCAGGCCGCGACCGTGCCCGTGCTCGATGACATTCGCACCAAGGTGGACAAGCGTAGCGCCGCCTACGATTACGAGACCTACGAGGTTGACCGTGCGCCACGCGCCCAGGTTCGCTTTGCTTCGCTTGCCGATGCGGCGGCCCTGCGCCCCGGCAGCTACGATGCCGTGCTGTTTGCCGACGTCGACCTGGACAGTTATCCGCTCTCACATGAGGAGGGCCCGCTGGCAACGCTGACGGCAGAGTTAGATCGCAGCGGTGTGACGCTTGAGCCTGCGGCCTTGCTGCGCGCACGCTTTGGCCGCGCGATACAAGCGTCGCGTGGTCCGGTTACGCTCGCCCGTGTGACCCACGATCGTCAGGCGCGCGAGTGCTATCCGGCGGCCGTGTGGACCGAGTTGCGGGCGCATGCCGAGGCCGCTAACGATGCTAAGGCCGCTGACGCCGACAAGGCCGCTGACGACGCTAAGGCCGTTGGCGCCGACAAGGCGAAGTGCGTGGGTGAGGGCGATATCGTAAGGGACTTCGATCCCGCGGCAGGCGAAGGTCTTAGGCGCGAGCGCGTGACCTGCGAAGCTCCTCAGCATCTGAGCGATGAAGCCATTCCGTATTTGGTCCTGCGTCGTCGCGATGGCGAGGGCGAGGATGCGCCGCTGGTGCCGCGCCTGACGTCTGCCTCGCAGATCGAGGCCTATTCGACCTGCCCGCTATGCTGGTTCGTCTCGTACCGCGTGAAGCCCCAGTCGATCGACGCTGGCTTTGGCAATATGGAGAAGGGCAACTATGTCCACGACGTGCTGGAACACTTGCATGCCCGTCTGCCCCAGGAGGGCATGGAGCGCGTGACACCCATGAATCTGCCACGCGCGAAGGAGCTGCTGCGCGAGGTCTTTGACGAGACCTTGGCCGAGCATGCGGGCAAGCGCGGTGCCGAGGGCCCGCTCGTGCCGCTCTCCCCGGTGGAGGAGCGCCAGGTGGCCGAGATTTTGCCGCAGCTGGAGGGCGTGCTTGCCTACGAGTCCGAGGCGCTCGCGCCCTTCGCGCCGCGCTACCTGGAGTTTGCGTTCAACGAGCTCCAGGTCGAGTATGCCGGTTGGCCGCTTGGCGGGCGCATCGACCGCGTTGATGTGGATGTCGAGAATCGCGCCGTGGTAATCGACTATAAGCATCGTTCGGGTGTCGAGGAGTTTAAGCTCGCCGACCCCACGGTGCGCGACGAGGAGTCGGGCGAGGCCCCCATCGACGACCCGCGCTGGCTGCCGCCCCATACTCAGACGCTCATCTACGCACAGGCCATGCGTCGGGCGCTGGGCCTAGATACCCGTGCTGCGCTCTATTTTTCGACCAAGGGTGGCAAGCCCGCGCTGCGCGGTGCGGCGAGCGCCGAGTTGCTTGAGGAAGAGCGTGGTGACGGCCGCATCCCGGGGCTTAAGAAGGGCTTTCCCGGCGAGGGCGGCAGCATGGACTTCGATGCGCTGCTCGATCGAGTGGAGACCGGCATTGCCGAGCGTCTGCGCGAGCTCGAGGCAGGCAACGTTGCCGCCGTCGACCCGACGTCGGCTCAGGCCGCGCATGCGCGCTGCTCGTATAACCACGAAGGAACGTTTGTAAGGAGGGACGTGTAGACCATGGATCTTTCGACTTTGATGCCGCAACAACTGCAAGTCGTCAAAACGCTCGACCGCCCGCTGTTTGTCTCGGCAGGTGCCGGCTCGGGCAAGACCTTTACCCTCACGCGCCGCATCGTCTACGCGCTCTCGCCCGAATCCGGTCCGTTCGTTGAGCATCTGGATCAGGTGCTCGCCATTACCTTTACCAAAGACGCCGCGGCCGAGATCCGTGACCGTGTGCGCCGCGCGCTCATCGACGAGGGCATGGACGAGGAAGCCCTGACCGTCGACGATGCGTGGATCTCGACCATTCACGGCATGTGCTCGCGTATCCTGCGCGCACATGCGTTGGAGCTGGGCATCGATCCCGAGTTCACGGTGCTCACCGATACCGACGAGCTTATGGACCAGGCTGTTGAGCATGTGCTGGCCCGCGCGACGGCGCCCGATGCCGCCCCCGAGCTCGCCGCTTCGCTTAAGGCCCTCTACGCTTGGTATCCCATGGCGGGCGAGGGTGGGCCGTTTGGCGCCGGTACCACCATTAAAGGACTGGTGCGTGAGCTGCTGGAGCTCTCGAGCCAGCTGCCGGGCGGTATGGACGACGTGTGCGTGGCGCGCGGCCAGGCCGATACCTCGGCACTCGCCGATGCCTATCGTGCGGCGCTGGGCGCAAGCAAGGCCGCGACCGAGAAAGCGCAGGTGGCACTCGATGCCATCGACGCGTTTGAGGCGAGCGGCAAAACCATGGAGGATGCGGCGCGACTCATGATGTCGTGCAGCATGCCTCGGGCGAGCAAGGCGTTTTCTAAGGAGCAGGTGGAGCTACTCAAGGCCGAGGCTGCCGATGCGTTTATCAATATCGTGCTGGCCTGCGGTGGTCCCGCGCTCGATGCGCTGGCGGGGCTTGCTCGTGCTGTGGAGGCGGAATACCGCGCGCTCAAGGCTGACCAGTCCGCGCTTGATAACAACGACCTGCTGCGCATGGCGTACGAGGCGCTGCGCGATTATCCCGCCATCCGAGCGGCCTATGAGGGTCGCTTTAAGATGGTTATGATCGATGAGTTCCAGGATACCGACCAGATGCAGGTCGATTTGATCCGTCACCTGACGGGCGCGGGGGAGCGCGCACTGTGCACCGTAGGCGATGCGCAGCAGTCGATCTACCGCTTCCGTGGTGCCGAGGTCGAGGTATTCCGTCGCCAGGAGCGCAAGGTGGGTTCGACGACGGCGTCCGAGACGGTCGCCACGTCCGATGCCCCCGCCGGCGAGCTCGTCAAGCTTGTACGCAACTTCCGCAGCCACGACGAGGTGCTGCGCTATGTGGCGCGCGTCTTTGACGGCGACACCGGTGGTTTGATGCAGGGGTTCTTGGATCTTGAACCGAGCGACGAACGCGAGGACAAGCTCAAGGCGAAGGCATCGCGCCGCCAGGCGATCTTCGTTGCCGGTGGCAGTACGCAGGAGCGAACGCAGGCGAAAGCTCGTGCGATTGCGGAGCGATTCCAAGCACTCGTCAAAGCGGGCCAGCCCCAGGGCAGCATGGTCCTGCTGCTGGGCCGCATGACCAACGCCGATGTCTATGCGCAGGCCTTCCGCGACCAGGGGCTCGACTGCGTGATCGCAGGCGGCTCGGTCTTTGCCCAGGCAGCCGAGGTGCAGACGGTGCGTGCCCTGGTCTGCGCACTCGCCAATCCGGCCGATACGGCGCGGGGCCTTATGCCACTGCTCGCCTCGCCGATGTTTGCGCTCGGCGCCCAGGAGTTCCTGGCGCTGGCGACCAAGCTGGACGACCAGACGGGGGAGACCTCGCGCCGCAACATCGACGTGGGCATCATGAGCGATTCCGATGTGCCGGGTTTGCAAGACTTGCCGCTCGTGACGCGCGCCCGCGAGGTGCTGCGGTATGCGCTTCGTCGCGTGGGCCGCGATTCGTTCGCCGCCATCGCGCGCGATACTGTCAACGCTTCCGGCTGGTTTGTGCGTCTGGCACAGCGTGGTCCCGAGGGCAAGGCCATTGCCGCCAACGTGCTTAAGGCGCTCGATGCCGTGGCCGAGGCGGAGGCCGAGTTCGGTAACTCGCCGCGTTCCATTGCGCTTGCCTTCGACCGCTTCTTGGCGGGCAAGGAGGCCCCAGGCGCCCTCAACGAGGAGGACGACGGCGCGGTGCGTATCATGACGGTGCATGCCTCCAAGGGCCTGGAGTATCCGGTCGTGGCGGTTGCGGAGTGCTTTGGCGTGCGTAAGTCCTCGGGTGCGGCTCAGATGGGGCGTGTCGAGCGCGGAGCGCAGGTCGTGGCGCTGCCGGCACGCTTCGACGGCGTTAAACTCGCGGACGGCACGTTCGTGAAGGGCGATGACGTCAAAAAGCAGTTTGAGCACGCGTTTAAGGGCAAGGGCACGTCGCTGTGGCTGCCGCCAGAGCTCATGGAGGACGTCTGTGCGACGGGCTCTCCCGCCGAGGCATTTGCCCGCCTGCGTAACGACGACCTGCAGCTTTCGCTCGAGGAGCGGGCTCGCTTGCTCTATGTCGCCATGACGCGTGCGCGAGAGCTGGTCATTCTGGCGATGGATGCCGGCGTGAGCCGCGGCAAGGTGACGGCGCCGACCTTCGACGTCGAGACCGATCTGACCTATGACGTGCTGCGTCGTATTCTGCCTACCGACGCTCTGGACATGCCGCAGCTCGATGCCGACCGCCTGGTGTTCGACAACTCCAAGCCGGGCGACTACGAGCTCATCTCGCTGGCGGACTTTACGTTTGGCGAGCAGGCGTTTGAGGCCAATGCTTCTCTGGATGCCGAGGGCAGGCTTGTCCGCGGCGATGCGGAGCCGGAGGGCGCCGGTGCGGATGCCCGCGCCGCCGTTCCCGGCCCTGCCGACCCCGAGCCCGATGCGTTTGAGCTCGTGTATCCCCAGACGGTGGGCGTGCGCATGGGCGCCTGCCCGTATCCGGCGCGCGATTCGTACAGCTACTCGTCAATTGCCGCGGCGCTGCATGCCGAGTCCGAGGACCGTGCCGCCGAGGCGCACGCGCCCATGGACGAGGCCGGCGATGATGCGGAGTCGGATGGTTCCGAGATGACGGATGCAGGCGTGGCCGCCGTTGAGCCCGCCGGCAACCCCATGGCGCTGGGCTCGGCGTTCCATGCCGCCTGCCAGTGGCTGATCGAGATGGGTGCCGATGCGCTGCCCACCGCGCGCGCCGACGCCCTGGCTCGCCTGTGGCGCCTGACGCCGGAGCAGCGCGAGCGCTTCGACGTTGCCCTGGACCGCTGGCTCAAGTCGGCTGTTCGTGCCGACCTGCTCGCGTGGCCATGCGTTCGCGCCGAGGTGCCGTTCTTTTCGCTGGGCTGTGAGGACGAGGACATCGCTCGCTACGGTGCATATGCCGAAGGCGCCATCGACGCTTTGGCGACGAACCCGGCGGATTCGTCATGCGCGCTGGTCATCGACTACAAGACGGGCGGGACGCCGGACGAGACGCCGGAACAGCTGCAGGAGAAGCACGCCCTGCAGGCGCGCGTCTACTCCGATGTGTTGCACAAGGCGGGCTTTGAGGCCGTGACCGTCAAGTTCGTCCGCGTGGAGCAAGTCGACCCCGCCAACCCCTGCGAGCCTCAAGTAGTCACCTACAACCTTTAGCCCTCAGATAACTTGCGGTGGAATACGGACTGTTTTGGCCAAAAAAGCCGCCAAACAGTCCGCATTTCACCGCAACTGCGTGAGGAGCCGTGTGGGTTTGGCTAGGTTCGGGTGCTGTCCGTGCCGTGGGGTAAAATCGTTCAGTCAGAACACGAACCCGCATCGGAGCTCATCACATGGCATTCGTCCATCTGCACAATCACACTGTTTTCTCCATGCTCGACGGCGCAACCCGTATCCAGGATATGGTCAACCGTGCCGTAGAGCTGGGCATGCCCGCCGTGGCCATTACCGACCACGGCTACATGTATGGCGTACCCGACCTGGCGCTGGCCTGCGACGCCGTCAACCACAACACGCCCGAGTACAAGACATGGAGCCACGACAAGGCCTTCTTGGAAAAGGATCGCCGCGACGAGCTGGTGGAGCCCGATCCCGAGGCAAACCCGCGCGAGCATGCCCAGTATGTGAAGGACATGGCCATGTGGGACGAGAAGGGCAACATCGACGAGCTCAAGCCGCCCCTGGTCATCAAACCCATCTTTGGCTGCGAGGTCTACTTTACGCCGGACGAGACGCTCGCCCGCGACCACAAGCCCGAGCTCTACCACATGATCCTTCTGGCCAAGGACCAGGAGGGCTACGTCAACCTGATGCAGACGGTTTCCGAGGCAGCCGTGCAGGGCTTTTACTACAAGCCGCGCGTGACGCTCGACAACCTGCGCCGCCACGCCAAGGGCATGATCTGCACCAGCGCCTGCATCGCGGGCATCATTCCCAAATACATCGACCGCGGTGACATGGAGGGCGCCATCAAGTGGGCCGAGACCTTCCGTGATACCTTCGAACCTGGCGACTTCTACATCGAGATCCAGGAACACGGCATCACCACCGACAACGGCCTGACCGACGAGCAGATGGACCGCACGCTCATCGATATCGCCAAGCAGGTGGGCGTCAAGGTCATTGCCACCAACGACTTCCACTACCTGCGCCGCGAGGACGCGCCGGTGCAGGACGTCATCATGTGCATTGGCATGAACGCCAAGGTCGACGACCCCAACCGCATGCGCATGACCGGCTCGGAGTTTTATATGAAGACCGAGGAGGAGATGCGGGCGATGTTCCCGTATTGCCCCGAGGCCTGCGACAACACGCTCGAGATCGCCGACAAGTGCTACGTAGAGCTGGACTGGGACTCCATCATCCTGCCGCGCTTCCCGTTGCTTGACCCCGGCGAGACGCACGAGAGTCAGTTCCGCCGCGAGTGCGAGAAAGGCCTGCGCCAGCACTACGGTGACGACTGGGCCACGCGCGAGATCGGTGGCGTCAACATCAAAGAGCGCTTTGAGTACGAATACAAGGTCATCTGCGACAAGGGCTTTGCCGCCTACTTCCTCATCGTCGCCGAGTACGTGCAATGGGCCAAGGACAACGGCATCGGCGTCGGCCCCGGCCGTGGTTCTGCCGCCGGCGCTATCGTCGCCTACGCCATGAACATCACCGCGTTCGACCCGCTCGAGAACGGCCTGATGTTCGAGAGGTTCCTGTCCCCACAGCGTACCGAGATGCCCGATATCGATATGGACTTCGACGATGAGCGGCGCCTCGAGGTCGTGGAGCACGTTCGCCAGCTCTACGGCCCCGAGAAGGTCACGCACGTCATCACCTACTCGACCATTAAGGCCAAGCAGGCCATCAACGACGCCGCGCGCGTCCTGGACTACCCGGTCTACATGGGCCAGCGTCTGTCCAAGATGGTCTCGAGCGACCCCAAGGTCAAGCTCAAGCAGGTGCTCGACAAACAACCCGGCAAAGAGGATCTGTTTAACCCCGATTTTGCCGAGGCCTATAAAAAGGACGACGACGCCCGCCGCATCATCGACACGGCGCTTTCGATTGAGGGCCTCACCCGTGGCGAGGGCGTGCACGCGTGTGCCGTTCTGATCTGCCGTGACCCCGTCAACGAGCACGTGCCCACTAAGCTCGATACCAAAGGCGGCGTCGAGATTACCCAGTACGAGGGTCATACCGTTGCCGACATGGGCCTGCTCAAGATGGACTTCTTGGGCCTGCGCACGCTGACGGTTATCTCCAAGGCCAAGGCAAACATCAAGAAGAACTTCGGCATCGACATCAAAGAGGAAGAGATTCCCTTTGACGATCCCGAGATCTTTAAGCTCATGGGCTCCGGCCATACCGCCGGCGTCTTCCAGGTCGAGTCCGCCGGCATGACGGCCACGATCAAGAACATGAAGCCCACCGAGTACAAGCACGTCGTAGCATTGATCGCTCTGTACCGCCCGGGCCCGCTGGGCGCCGGCATGGTCTCGTCCTACATCAACCGTATGAACGGCAAGGAGCCGGCGGTCTCCTACGACGACCGTCTGGACGACATCCTGGGCGAAACCTACGGCACCATGGTCTACCAGGAGCAGGTTATGCTCATCTCCGTCGAGATGTGCGGCTTCTCCAAGGGCGAATCGGACTCGCGTATCCGTAAGCCCGTGGCTAAGAAAAAGATTAAGCTGCTCACGTCGACGGTGCTCCACTGGGAGGATGGCTCGGACGAGACCACCTACGACCACTGGATGAACGGCGCTATCAAGAACAACTACACGCGCGAGGTCGCCCAGAAGATTTGGGACGATGTTCTCGAGTTCGCGTCTTACGCCTTTAACAAGTCGCACTCTGCCGGCTACGCCATCCTGGTTATGCAGACGGCGTGGCTCAAGGCGCACTATCCGCACGAGTACATGGCGGCCGTTCTGACGTCCTATACGGGTAAGACCGACAAAATCGTGCACTACGTCTCGGCATGCCGTCACGACGGCATCCCCGTGCTTTCGCCAGATGTCAACGAGTCCGGCACCGAGTTCACGGCTACCAAGGAAGGCGTGCGCTTTGGTCTGGCCGGCATCCGCGGCGTGGGCACCGGCGTGGCGCAGGCGATTATCGCCGAGCGCGAGGCGGGCGGCCCGTTTAAGACGCTGCACGACTTTGTCGAGCGCGTGGACTCGAGCCAGGCCAACCGCCGCGTGATCGAATCGCTCATCAAGGCAGGCGCCTTCGACTCCACGGGCTATCCGCGCCGCCAGATGATGCACTTTGTGGACAAGAACAACCCCGAGAACATCATCGATGCCGCGATAAAGCGCCAGAAGGACCGCGCGAGCGGCCAGACCTCGTTCTTCGATATGTTTGGCGACGTTGAGGGCTCGGGCTTCGAGGTCAGCGTGCCCGATCCGGACGGCCAGGAGTGGGACCGCCACCTTAAGCTGAGTCAGGAGAAGGAGGTTCTGGGCATCTATGTCTCGGACCACCCGCTGCGCCCGTTTGAGTATGCACTGGCCAAGGCGCGCGACTTTTCGTTCTCGCAGATCGACACCGGCTACGAAGTTCAGAATCCCACGGGCGGCACCATCAACCAGGAGATTCCCGAGGGCAAGGCGCTGTGGTGGGCCGGCATGGTCTCGAGCGTGTCCAAGCGCGTAACCAAAAACGGCGACCCCATGGGCATCGTACAGCTCGAGGACATGGAAGGCGAGGCCACGGTCGTGGTGTTCCCCAAGACCTATAAAGAGGCCGAGGGGTATCTGTACGGCGAAGTCGATCCCGAGACCGGCGCGCAGCTGTCCGACGCCTTTGTGCGCATCAAGGGCAAGCTCGAGCGCTCGGACCGCGGCGACCAGATCATCGCGCAGGAGATTGTGCCGCTGGAGCTCAACGAGGAGAATAACAAGCCCAAGGTGTTTGAGGTCATGGTGCCCAACAGCCGCTTTAGCCAGGGCAATATGGCGCGCCTGGCCACGGTGCTCACCGCTAACCCGGGTGGCGATCGCGTGGAGATCTTTATCGAGCAGGTGGACGGGCGCGTGCTGCGCGCCGAGGTGCCTGCCAAGGTCAACGCGCGCTCGATTCCGCTGCTGGCCGAGGCCAAGGCCATCGTGGGTAACCAAGGCCGCGTGACGGTGATCTAAGCTACCCCGGGTGAGATTGGAGGAAGTGATGGCGCAGGGGACGTTTGTGCAGGCGCTTCGCAAAGAGGCGGCGTTGAGCGGCACCTTTATGAAGGGGCGTTCGCTCATGCTTAACGGCGCCGTGCTGTCGATCGAGGACAGCGGCTCGCGCTTCTCCAAAAACGTGACGGTTGAGGGCTCGGTGCGCGGCTCGCGCGGCGACCTGTACAAGACGCACGTGGCGCTCGACATGGACGAGCACGAGGTGATCGACTACGACTGCGACTGCCCCGCCGCATACCGCTATCCCGGTATGTGTAAGCACGCTATTGCCACGGCGCTGGCGTATTTGGATGCCAGCGGCGCCGAGCCCGTCGAAGGTTTGCGCACGCCGGTTCGCACGTTTACGGCGCAGCCGAAACAGCCCGCGCGCGCCGCGTCCGCCGCGCCGGCCGTCAACCCCAACTTTCCCTTCCCGGCGCCCGTCCCCACGAGCCCGAGCCTTGTGGCGGCGCTTTCCGATCTTTCGGACGCGCGCATGGATGAGCTGGCGAGCATGCGCCGCAAGCTCGCCGGCACAGTCGACCCCGATGCCCCCAAGGCGGTATTGGAGCCCTCGCTGGTGCCGTACTACAATCCGCTGTTTGCCGACCGCTTTAGCTGGGCGCTCGAGCTTCGCATCCGCTGTGGCTCGGTGTCCTACGTGGTCAAGGATATCGACGGCATGGCCGATGCCTATGTCCGAGGCGGCACCTTCTCGTACGGCAAGAAGCTCACGTTTGTCCATACGCCCGAAGCCTTTGACGAGGTTTCGGTGCGCCTGCTCGACCTTGTTGTGGCAACGGTTGTGTATCTGAGCGACATCACGAGTTCGCGTTCGGCGTCGTACGATTTTGCACGCAGCGGCTTTATCGCCGAGCGCCAGCTGCCGCTGTCCGAGCATGACATCGTATACATGCTGGACTTGCTACGTGGCCGGACCATTTCCTTTGAGCCCGCCTGGTCGCGGGGAACGACGACGCATCGTTCCTACGAGGTAGCGGTTGAGTCGTCGCCGGTGGGGGAGGACGAGGCCTCGGCAAAACAACCACCGCTCCTTGCCGCCAAGATCGCGCCGGCGGCCGGTGGCAGCTACGACCTGCGCCTGCCTGCCGATATGTACTGCTTTGCCTCGGGCGACGTTGCCTATTTGGTCGACGCGCACCGCGCGCGCCGCGCCGATGCGGTGTTTGCCCAGCATGCCGCACCGTTTCTGTCGCGTCTGTTGCCCTGTCGCACGCCGGTCCATATCGCCGCCGAGCAGGTGGGCGAATTCTGTCGCATGGCGCTGCCCATTTTGCGCGACTACACCGACCTTACCGCGCCCGCTGCGCTCGATACCGTGGCGCCCGAGCCGAGCTTTGCCATGGCGATTGGCGTCGACGATAGGCTCGTGACCTGCAAGATTACGGTTAGCTACGGCGACTGGTCGGCAGATCTCTTTAGCCTGGGTGCTCCGGGAAGCCCCTTCGAAGACCAGCGCCCGGGCGTGCCGCCGCGCGATGAGGTGGCAGAGTTTCGCGTTATGGACACGGCTGCCATGTACTTCGATTTCCACGAGGGCGGCCTGGCGTTTGAGGAACGCGATGACGAGAGCCTGTTCTGCCTGCTTACCGAGGGTCTGTCTGCCCTGTCCGAGCTGGGTGAGGTCATGCTCAGCGACCGCCTGCGCCAGATCTCGGTGCGCCCTGCGCCCAAGCTTTCGGTGCGCGCGACCGTCAAGAGCAACCTGCTCGATGTCGAACTGGGCGCGAGCGGTCTTTCGGCGGCAGATCTTGCCATCTATCTGGACTCGTACAAGCGCCACCAGACGTTTGCGCGCCTGACGTCCGGCGACATTGTACGCCTGGACGAGGGTGCCCGCGCCGCGTTTGGTCTTGCCGAGGACCTGGGTGTCGACGCCGTCGACCTGCTCGATGGCGTGTCGCTTCCCGCGTCGAGTACCCTGTTTGTCGATAGCATGCTCGCGCGCACGCCGGCGCTCGAGGCCGATCGCGACGCCGCGTTCCGCCGCACCGTCGAGCGCCTGGATACGCTCGGCAAGATGGACTTTACGGTACCTGCCTCGCTCAAGGCCACACTGCGCGGCTATCAGGTCGACGGCTACCAGTGGCTCGGCTCGCTCGAACACCTGGGCCTCGGCGGCATTTTTGCCGACGACATGGGCCTGGGCAAAACCCTGCAGATGATCGCGCATATCCTGGCGCGCGTGGAAGCGGGAGACGCCAAGCCCACGCTCGTGGTATGCCCCGCGTCGCTCGTGTATAACTGGACTGCCGAGCTGGAGCGCTTTGCGCCTTCGCTCGACGTGTGCGCCATTGTGGACGCCAAGGCTCAACGCCGCGTGCAGATCGCCGGCGTGGCCGAGCATAACGTGGTCGTGACGTCGTACGACCTCATGCGCCGCGATATCGACGAGTATGCCGAGCAGGACTTTGCCCGCGTCGTGCTCGACGAGGCCCAGTACATTAAAAACCCGCTCACGCAGGTGGCGCGCGCCGCCAAGCGCCTGCCGGCCGGCGTGCGCTTTGCCCTGACGGGCACGCCCATCGAAAACCGCCTGTCCGAGCTCTGGAGCATCTTCGACTTCTTGATGCCGGGCCTTTTGGGGACGCGCGAGTCGTTTGCCAAGCGCTTTGAGAGCCCCGTCGAGCATGCCGAGGGCGATAGCGCCGCTCGCCTACAGTCGCTCGTGTCGCCGTTTGTGCTGCGCCGTGTTAAGGAAGACGTGGTGGCAGACCTGCCCGAGAAGATCGAGGACACCGTCATGGCACAGCTCACCGGCGAGCAGCGCAAGCTCTACCTGGCCAACCAGGACCGCATCGCCCAGCAGGTGCAGCATCGTGAGGCATCCGAGTTTAAGAAGGACAAGCTCAAGGTGCTCGCCGAGCTCACCAAACTGCGCCAGATCTGCTGTGACCCACACCTGCACTACGAGGACTACAAGGCGGGGAGCGCCAAGCTCGACGCTTGTATGGAGCTCGTGCACGGTGCGCTCGACGGCGGGCACCACATTCTGCTGTTCAGCCAGTTTACGGGCATGCTCGATATTATCGGCAAGCGCTTGGCCAAGGAGGACATCGGCTTTCTTAAGCTCACGGGCGCTTCGTCTAAGGAGAGCCGCGCCAAGATGGTCGCGCAGTTCCAAGCGGGCGAGGTGCCGGTGTTCTTGATTTCGCTCAAGGCGGGTGGCGTGGGCCTTAACCTGACGGCTGCCGACGTGGTCATCCACTACGATCCGTGGTGGAACGTGGCCGCGCAGGACCAGGCGACCGACCGTGCGCACCGTATTGGCCAGCAACATACCGTGACCGTGTACAAGCTCATCGCCAAGGACACGATCGAGGAGCGCATCATGCAGATGCAGGAGTCCAAACGCGACCTGGTCAATAGCGTGCTCGGCGGCGACGGCATCTCGTCGGCGCTGTTTACCCGCGAGGATGTTCTGGCGCTGCTCGGCGGCGACGGGCGCTAGTCTCGCTCGTTATGTGTTCATTTGCCATGCCGTGGATGGTTCGCCTGCCTTTGGGCATAAGAAGCATCGAGAACACCGGCACATCAGCAAAGGAGAACATCATGGCGAAATTCTTTAAGGACCCCGACGGCAAGCTCATTGCCGCCCTTGGCAACGACGTTGCAACCCCTGCCGGCTGCACGGAGCTGACCGCGAACACCGAGGACGCGGCGCACGAGAAGCACGTGCCCGTCGTCGAGAGCGAGCGCGACGGTCACGTGATCCGCGCACGCGTGGGCTCGGTCGAGCATCCTATGGTGCCCGAGCACTACATCGAGTGGATCGCCCTTGAGGCCGAGGGTCGTCTGGAGGTCCATTACCTCCAGCCCGGCATGAAGCCCGCGACGTTTTTTGCCGGCGGCTCCAAGACCGGTACCGTCTATGCCTATTGCAACCTGCACGGGCTGTGGTCCGCGACGTTCTAGGAGCGTGCCCCCGCTCGGGGTATCATAGCTAGCATATGCACATGCGAGCGCCGACTGCATCATGCGGCCGGCGCTTTTACTACGACAACGATGGTTTACGACGGAAAGGGCTGAGCCATGAAGCTCGCACTTGCACAGATCGATATGCGCCTGGGTGATATTGAGGGTATCTGCGGCCGCATCGAGGACCAGGCGCGCCTGGCCCACGAGCGCGGTGGGCGTGTGCTGTGCGTGCCGGCTCCGCTCTTTATGGGAGCCCTGCCCGGCGGCCTGGTGGGCGCTGCCGACTTTGAGCACGACATGCTTGCCGGCTTGACCGGCGTCGCCGAGCGTATCCAAGAGCTCGATATGATCTGCATCGTGCCCGCGGCGGTTTCGTTTGAGGGCCAGCCCCTGCTCGACTACATGATGCTCAAGGACGGCCATGTGGTGCCGGCCCGTTCGAGCATTGCCCTGCAGCGTGGCGAGAACAACGACGCGCGTTGGGCGCCGCCGGTGTTCGACGTGGACGGCGTGCGCATCGCCGTGATCTTCGACTTGGACCGCGAGCTCGAGATGCTGCCGACCGGCGTCGACCTCATTGCGTATTTCCAGTTCAACGCATTCGATATGACCGACCGCGAGACCGCCGCGATCGCCGCCGTGCGCAGCGGAGCCTACCGCAAGATCGCCTCCAAGCGCAGCGTGTGGTTTGCCTGCATGGCGCCGGTTGGTGCGTACGACGAGTCGGTGTATACCGGTGGCTCGTTTGTGCTCGACGACTGCGGTCGCGTGGTGGCCCAAGCACCATGTTTTGAAGAGAGCCTACTGGTTCAGGAGATTCAGCGCGGTGTGATGCTCGATGCCTTGGAGGACCACGAGCTGCCCGAGTTTCGTTCCGAGGAGTGGTTGTGGCAGGCGCTGGTGCTCGCCGTTCGCGATAATGCCCGCGCCCGCGGTACGTCGCGCGCCGTGGTGGCGCTCGAGGGCGATCTGCCGTCGTCCCTGCTGGCGGCGCTTGCCGTTGACGCCCTGGGTCCGCGTAATGTGGTCGGCCTGGTGCTGGGACGCAACCGCATCTTTACGCCGGCGCAGGAGGAGGCCGAGGCTGCTCGCTGTGCCGCCGTCCGCGCGATTGCCGAGCGCCTACATATTCGCACGGTTGAGCGCGATGCGCCGGATGCCGCGCGTGTGCTCGACCGCGATGTGTCGGCGGGCGACGCCGAGCGCCTGCGCTCTCGCACGCTGGGTCTCATGCTAGAGGACACAGCGCTCGAGCTGGGTGCGATGGCGTTGAGCCCGCTTTCCAAGACCGAGTACGCGTTGGCGGCACCGGCACTTTGCGGTGGCTACCAGGGCGATTACGCGCCCTTTGGCGACGTATACCTGTCGACGCTCGAGTTTGTGGCGCGCGTGCGCAACCGTACGTCTGCCGTGGTGCCGCAGGAGCTCGTGACGCTCAACGCGGTGGAGGATTGCATGGAGCGCGTGCTGGCGCAAGCGCTCTCGACGCTTGACGGTCCGGTCGACATGCTCGACCGCGCGGCGCAGCTGCTTGGCGGGCTTGAGCCGGGCGAGGTCGATGGCACGCTCGAGGCGCACGTGGACCGCAACCGACCCTTCGACGACATCCCAATGGCCACCGGCAAGCCCGAGGCTTGCTCGCTGCTGCTGATGCTCGTGCGCCAGGGAGAGACGGCTCGCCGCCAGCTGCCGACGACGCCGATTGTCTCGGCCCGTTCGTTTGCCGAGCGTGCTTGGCCGTATATGCTCGCGTGGTCCGACCTAGGGCTGAGCGGCAAGGAGCGCATGACGGTCGATTCGTTGGCGCGCGTTGAGGTGCGCCGCTTTGCCGACGACGATACGAGTGACCGTATGCGTGGTGAGATGATGGGCATTTTGGGCGAGCTGCTGGGTATTTCGCCCGAGCAGATGGAGGAGCTGCGCTCCGAGGACGGCCAGCGTCGTTTGCATGAGGGTATGAAAAAGTTTGAGGGCGAGGTCCAGGACGCCATCGAAAAGATGATGGGCGGCCAGGGTGGCCTGCAGGGTGGCCCGCAAGGCGGGCCGATGCCGCAACCGCCGGTGGATCCCCGACAGTTCCCGTTCTTTAGCCAGAACTAGGTCTCTGCGTGCCCGCTTGCGTATGCTCAACCTACAATTCTATCTCGGCTGACTTATAGGGCTAGCGTTGTGTTATTCTAGAACAGACGTTCGTGAATGATGCGCGGGGCCTTGTCTTGCGCCGTACTTGTGGCGAGGGGAGGTTGGCTTGGTCATTTTGGGTATCGACCCCGGTTTGGCCCACACGGGTTGGGGGATTATCGAGGAGCGGCGCGGTGAGGTTCGCTGCCGTGCCTACGGTTGTATCGAGACCAGCGCGGGCAGTCCGCTCGCGGTGCGCCTGTCGCATATCGCCCGTGACCTCAAGGGCGTTGTCGAACGCTATCGACCCGATACCGCTGCTATCGAGAGCATTTACTTTGGCGCCAACGTTCGCTCGGCCATCCCTACGGCGCATGCCCGCGGCGCCGCGCTCGTGGCGCTTTCGGAATGCGCGCTCGAGATTGGCGAGTACACGCCTATGCAGATTAAGCAGGCGGTTGTGGGCACCGGCGCCGCGGACAAACGGCAGGTCGCGTATATGGTTCGTACGCTCACGCAGCTCGATCACGACCCGCATCCCGACCATGCCGCCGATGCCCTGGCCTGCGCCATCTGCCACGTTAACCTCAGCCGCACCCGGGCGCTTACCGGCGGCGAGTTCTATCAACAGAGAGGAACCGGATACTGATGATCTCCCAGCTCCATGGAACGCTTGTCGAGGCCACGATGAGCTCGGCCGTTGTCGATGTATCGGGCGTGGGCTTTGAGCTCGGTATTTCGGGCAGCACTGCGGCCACGTTGCCGACGCCTGGCGGCGAGGTTCGCCTCTACACGCGCATGCAGGTGCGTGAGGACGCCATGACGCTCTTTGGTTTTGCCTCCAAGGACGAGCGCACGATGTTCGATCGGCTCGTGTCCGTGTCGGGTGTCGGTCCGCGCCTGGCGCTTGCCGTGCTCTCCACCTATACCGTGGGGCAGCTGTATTCCCTGGTGATGGCCGAGGACGACAAGGGCATGGCCAAGGTTCCCGGCGTGGGTAAAAAGACCGCGCAGCGTCTGATCTTGGAGCTCAAGAGTACCTTTGCCAAGGACAAGGGTTTTGTTCCGGTCGACGTGATTCCCGGCCAGGTTTCGATGCCGGTTCCCGCCGCTGCTCCTTCGGCGGTCGATGACGCCCGCGCGGCGCTCCTCTCCATGGGCTTTAGTCCGCAGGAGACCGAGGTTGCCCTGAGCGGGTATGATGGGCAGGATATGCGTGTCGAGGATCTGCTCGGCGCGGCGCTTAGGCGACTCGGAATGGATGCGTGATGTGGGAAGCCGATGACTCTCAGGACCTGTGGGCGACGCCCGGCAACTCGCCGGCGGCATCCATGGCGCACGGTGAGCGCATGGTGGGCTCGGAGCTGACGCCCGAGGACCTCGATGTCGACCGCACCTTGCGCCCCCAGCGCCTGGACGACTACTGCGGTCAGGAGCATATCAAACAGAGCCTGCGCGTGCTCATCGAGGCGGCGCAGAGTCGTGGCGAGACGCTCGACCACGTGATCTTCTCGGGCCCTCCGGGTCTGGGCAAGACCACGCTGGCTACGGTTATCGCCAACGAGCTGGGCGCTCAGATCAAGACGACGAGCGGCCCGGCTATTGCGCGTACCGGCGACCTGGCGGCCATCCTGACTAACTTGCAGCCGGGTGACGTGCTGTTTATCGATGAGATTCACCGTCTGAACCGTTCGGTCGAGGAAGTTCTGTATCCCGCTATGGAGGACTTTGCGCTCGATATCGTGATCGGCAAGGGTCCGGCGGCGCGTTCGATTCGCCTGGATATTCCCAAGTTTACGCTGGTGGCGGCAACGACTCGCTCGGGCATGTTGACCGGCCCGCTACGCGACCGTTTTGGCATTTCGTATCGCCTGGATTACTACACCGTTGAGGAGCTCGCCCAGATTGTCACGCGCTCGGCGACCATCCTGGGTGTGACAATCGACCATCCCAGCGCGCTCGAGATCGGCTCGCGCTCGCGTGGTACGCCGCGTCTCGCCAACCGTCTGCTCAAACGCGTGCGCGACTATGCGCAGGTGCGCGGCAACGGTCCCATCGAGCTCGATATCTGCCGTCAGGCGCTCGAGTTCTTTGAGATCGATGAGCTTGGTCTGGACTGGATGGATATCCGCATCTTGGAGACGCTTGCCAAGACGTTCTCCGGCCGTGCCGTGGGCCTGACGACACTTGCCAGCGCGGTGGGCGAGGACCCGGGAACGCTCGAGGATGTCTATGAGCCTTATCTGCTGCAGTGCGGCTTGATGATTCGCACGCCCCAGGGCCGCCAGGCAACGCTTCGCACCTTTGAGCACTTAGGAATTGAACCGGCTGTTTAGGACGGGTTTGTAGGCTGTCGCTGAGCATTGGATAAACATATCGTCGTTTGTCGGTTGCGGGTGCTTTACTATTGCGCGCCCGTGCTATGCTGAATTGGTCTTTTTCTCATCCGGTAACGAAAGGACCGTCCATGCCTACTGACATCGAAATCGCACGTTCCGTCACACCGCTGCCCATTACCGAGGTGGCCAAGAACGCCGGTGTCGACGTAAAGCACCTGATTCCGTACGGCTTCGACAAGGCTAAGGTCGACTACTCTCTGCTTAATGAGCCAACTGATCACCAGGCCAAGCTCGTCCTCGTGACCGCCATCAACCCCACGCCTGCGGGCGAGGGTAAGACCACCACGACCATCGGTCTGGCCGATGGCCTGCGCCGTCGCGGCGTCAAGAGTGCTGTGGCCCTGCGTGAGCCTTCGCTCGGTCCCGTCTTTGGCGTCAAGGGCGGTGCCGCTGGCGGCGGCTGGGCGCAGGTTATCCCCATGGAGGACATCAACCTGCACTTTACCGGTGACTTCCATGCTATTGGTGCCGCCAACAACCTGCTGGCCGCCATGCTCGACAACCATATTCAGCAGGGCAACCAGCTCGGTATCGATGTTAAGCGCATCACCTGGAAGCGCGTTGTCGACATGAACGACCGTCAGCTGCGCCATGTCATCGACGGTATTGGCGGCAAGGCCCAGGGCGTGCCGCGCGAGGACGGCTTCGATATCACCGTTGCCTCCGAGGTCATGGCGATCCTGTGCCTGTCCACGAGCATCAACGATCTTAAGGAGCGCTTGGGCGAGATCGTTGTCGGCTACAGCTATGCCGGCGAGCCCGTCCGCGCACGCGACCTTAAGGCCCAGGGAGCTATGGCCGCACTGCTCAAGGATGCGCTCAAGCCCAATCTGGTGCAGACACTCGAGGGTACGCCCGCGTTTGTCCACGGCGGTCCCTTCGCCAATATCGCCCACGGCTGCAACTCCATCATGGCCACGCGTATGGCTATGCGTTTTGGCGATGTCGCCATTACCGAGGCCGGCTTTGGTGCCGACCTGGGCGCCGAGAAATTCCTGGACATCAAGTGTCGCATGACGGGCGTTCGTCCCAGCGCCGTCGTGGTCGTCGCGACCGCTCGTGCCCTTAAGTACAACGGCGGTGTTGCCAAGGCCGATCTCAACGAAGAGAACCTCGAGGCCCTCAAGGCCGGCATGCCCAACCTGCTGCGCCACGTCGACAACATTCAGAATGTCTACGGTCTGCCCTGTGTGGTCGCCATCAACCGCTTCCCGACGGACACCGAGGCCGAGCTCGAGCTCATCGAGTCCGAGTGCCAGAAGCTGGGCGTCAATGTGAAGCTGTCCGAGGTCTGGGCCAAGGGCGGCGAGGGCGCGCTCGACCTGGCCGATGAGGTCATGCGCCTGATCGAGCAGCCGAGCGAGCTCAAGTTTGCCTACGAGGACGGTGCCGATGTGGCCGACGCCCTGGAGGCTGTTGCCACCAAGGTCTACCGCGCCGATGGCGTCGACTTTACGCCGGCTGCCAGGCGTCAGCTCGCCGAGCTGCGCGAGAACGGCTTTGGCAACCTGCCGGTGTGCGTGGCCAAGACGCAGTACAGCTTTAGCGACAACGCCAAGGCGCTGGGCGCTCCCGAGGGCTTCCGTATCACAGTGCGCGAGCTCAAGGTTTCCGCCGGTGCCCACTTTGTGGTCGCGCTGACCGGCAGCGTCCTGACCATGCCTGGCCTGCCCAAGGTTCCCGCGGCCGAGAACATCGACGTCGACAACGACGGCAACATCACCGGCCTGTTCTAGGCCCGCTTCCCATAGCCGCTTGCCCGCCCCGCCGCGCCTACCAAGGCCCGGCGGGGCTTTTTGATCCCAAGGGGACGGAAGGATCATTTTGGGACGGCGGCAATGTTGCGCAACAAGGTTGGGGATTTCTCTCGTACGGTGTAGTTGGAAGAATTGCGCGGGCGCATTGCGGCTGCGACGAGAGACGGGAGATGCGATGTATTGCACTAAGTGCGGAGCTCAGATACCCGATGGCTCCATGTTTTGCACGAGCTGCGGAACGCGCGTGGGCGCCGCCGAGGACCAGGCGGAGCCTGTGGCGTTTCCGGCAGGGGATGCGCCGGCGGCCGCTCCTGCGGGGCAGCACGCTCCTCAGGGTGCCTCGGCTCATATGGAGGTGCAGTCTCGTTATGAGGAACCTATGACCGAGCCCGACGAGGCTGCTCGGTCGTTTGTTCCGACGCCGCAGCCAAAGAAACCCAAGCACAAGGGCCGTATCGTCGCTGCCGTTATCGGCGGTGTTGCCGTTGTCGCCATTGTCGCCGCTATCGTGATCGTGCCGCGTATCGGCGCGTCGTCCGAGGTGACTTCGGGTGGCAAGGGCTACGTTGTCTGCGCATGCGAGACCAAAGTGCTGCCCAAGAACAGCAAAGGAAAAAAGCTCAAGAGCTATACCGTCGAGCTGGCGCCGGTGTCCGGCAAGGGCAAGAGCTACACCATCAAAGTGGACGGCGAGGACGGCTTTGCCATGGAGGACTTTGGCGAGCTGCCCGATCAGAAATACCAGATGACCATTACCTCGGGCAAGGGCAAAATGAAGAGCACGACCACCATGAAGGTGGACTACGCCAAGGAAGGCTCGGACGCCCCTAAGAGCGTTGAGCTCACGCAGTCCAAGAAGGAGGCCAAAGCCTCTGCCAAGGCAGCGGTCAAGACGGCAAACGAGCTGTTCACCGACAAAATCCTCGAGTATCAGAAAAAGTACGGCGAGGGCGAGGCTGTCGAGATTGATGATTCTCAATCTACGTATGGAGCCCAGGGTGTTGCCTATGCCAAACTTGTTGACTTTGATGGCGACGGCCAAGATGAGCTACTGATTGAGTATTCCGATGAACCGGTGGACCGTGTGGATAACGCGGCCGCTGCACATCTTGAAGTCTGGGCGTATAAGAATGGCAAGATTGAGAAGGTCTATACGCCAGAGGTAAACGTATCTCATCAGGAGGCGTGTGTGTCTGTCTGGCTTGATGAATACGAGGGCAAGATTGGTTTTTCGCAGTGGTATGACCATGGGACAGCAATTAAGCAAAGCGATCTCTCTGGCGAAAGTGGTCCTTCTGCTCACGAATACCAAGTTAAATTCATTGGCTACGACGGCAAGTCATTCAAAGCCATGACCGACCTTGTTGCCCCGAATGAAGTCGATTCTGCCTCTTTGGGCGGTTTTGGTTTCTTGTATGCCGACGAGAGCTCGGTTAACAGCACCATTGGCACGGTCGCCACGACGCTGGAGCAGCTGAAGTCGAAGGACGCTGACGATGCGCAGGCGAGCTACGAGGCCGTCTCTGCCACGCAGGATGTCAACTTTACGGCTGCGGTTGGCGAAGGCCCGCTGAATCCGTCCCCCGATGACACATGCCAGATTTCGGCTACGTGGACCTATCCTCAGGTAAAGGGCCAGGGCGTGGGTGTCGCCAAGTTTAACAAGGATATGGTTCAGCTGGTCGCGGATGCGCTCGACGCGAGCAAGCAGGCCTCGATGGACGACGAGGACAGTTGCGTGACCATGATGTACACTGCCGAGATCGTCTCGATCGATGGCGATATCGCCTGCGTGCGTACGTTCACCAACAGTTATCAGCCTCCGTATCGATCGGTGCAGAAGACGAGGTCGGCGTACTACAACCTCAAGACAGGTGAGCAGGTTTCGCTCGAGGACTCGCTTGCGCAGCACGGGCTCTCGTTTGACACGCTCAAGAGCGAGGCCAAGCAGGCAATTAGGACGGCAAAGCCGGATATGGACTCCGTGTCCGAAGACAACATCGACGATGACGATAACTACACCGAGGATCATTTCTACTACGATGGCAAGGGCTATATCATCGTCCTCGATACTGGCGAGTTTGACTGCATGGCATGGGATACCCACGACTTGGTTGCGCACGCCTTCGACTCGAGCTATTCCTGCGGTCAGGATGTAACGCCCGACCGAGCCAAGGCCACGTGCGTGCCCAACGAGTAGAGCAAAGCGGCAGGGAGTAATCTGAACAGTCCCCGGTGGCGTCAAGCAAAACGCTGCCGGGGGCTTTTTGATGCAAATTGGCTCCGAGACAAGCTATCTGGGCCAGCCGCGCCACAAAAAGCGCCCATCTACTACGTTTGCCAGGGTTGGACCGACCATGGAGCGTTTTTTAACAATGCGGCAAGACGTTTACCTGCGGTTTTGTTAACGCAAATATGGCTATGGTTGGCACCCTTGGGTTAAACGTAGTAGATGGGCGCATTTTTTGGTGCACAGCCCACGAAGAGATCGTTAGCCGCGCTGGAGGCCGAAGAGTTTGGCGTTGCGCTCGGCGACCATCATGTTGATGTCGGCGATTTCCATCTCGCCGTCAATGTAGGGCTGGTAGGTGCCATATGGATCGCCGGCTCCCAAGCTGCAGCTTCCACAGTTGTCGCAGCTGCCGTTACCGCAGCCCGCGAGTGCCAGCTTAATGATCTCCTCGCGTTCGGCGCGCGTTGTGTCTTTGATGAGCTTGCTTTTTGCCATGACGTTCCTCGATTCGCTTGTGACCGTCGGCCGCGCATGTCTTGTAGATACCGACGGGCTTTGCCCATCATAGGCTTTTGCGCGGGTAGAATGCATGGATAACTTGATGCTTACGGGCGACGGAAAGGAATCGTTGCATGGACCAGGATAAGACGACCGTAATGGGTGGCTATGGCTCCCCGCGGACGGGCAATGGCGCCGATGAGACCCGCGTCGTGCCGAATCCCGGCTACGCTGCTCCCGATACGACGCAGGCGTCCGCCGAACCCACACGGGTTATGGGCTATGGCGATGCACCACGGGATCCGTTTGATTACTCACCGCAGGACCCGTATGGCAACGCGACGCCGGACCCGTATGGCAACGCGGCGGCAGACCCTTATGATGACCTGCTGCAAAACCCAATTCCGCAGCCTCAGCAGACGACATATATGCCGCGCACGGCACAGCCGCGCTACGAGTCGCGCGACCGATATGCGCGCGAGCCGTATCGTGAGTATCCCAAGTCCATCCCTCAGTATGGCGAGGACGAGGAGAAGAAGCCTTCGCGTTCGTCGAGCGTGATCAAGAAAATCCTGATCGTGCTGGCGATCTTCTTTGCCTTGTCGGTTGTGTTTGCCATCGTGTCGGGCATGCTCAACAAGCGGGGCGCCACGACTGATACCACGGCCGGGCAGACCGAGACGACCCAGTCCGGCACCGTCGACCTGAGCGATATCCCGGGTCAGTACTGGTCCAACGCCAAGAAGCTCCTCAAGTCGCGCGGGGCCGATCTTTCGAATGCCGTGATTCTGACCGACGACGGCTCGACGCCCGTTGTCGATGCCAACTGGATCGTGACGTCTGCCTACTATAACGACAACGGTAACCTGGAGGTCCAGCTCACGCGCAAGGGCAGCTCGTCGGGCAACGCGACCGGCGAGCAGGGCGGCGCGGACAGCTCGAGCTCCAACACGCTGGAGGACCTGAGCAACAAGGCGCAGGAGCTTGGGGATAAGGCCCAAGAGCTGGGCGACACGGCTCAGAATCTCGGCGATACCGCACAGAACCTGGGAGATATGGCAACGAACGCCTGGGATGCCCTGCAAAACGGCATTTCGGGCGCGCAGGGGAACTAGCGGTCGAGCGGCTAGAGCCTTAGCGGTGCAAACAAAAACGGGATGCAGGATCGCGTGACCGGGTGCGTAGGCGCGTTGGTCGGCGGTTCTGCGTCCCATTTTGCTGTCGATTACAGCTGCTCGGCCGGGCGGTCGGGCGAGCTGAAGCCCGAGTCAAACGTGACGACGCACGAGACATCGGGCCGGCGCTCGTGCACGATGCGCGTGACGAGCTCCAGCAGCTCCTCGTCGGATATGT
>DXMB01000005.1:19392-20483 GCA_019414425.1 Collinsella sp. | reverse complement strand
CGGCGCTCGTGCACGATGCGCGTGACGAGCTCCAGCAGCTCCTCGTCGGATATGTCAAAGCCGTCGGGACGCACCAGGTCAAACGAAACAAAGCCGTCGTGCTCGTGCAGGTCGTGAATGGAGAGCGCGGGATCGATCTGCATGATGCCGCGCTTGACCCAGCCGCGCAGGTCGTCGCCGGTGGTGGCGATGGGGTCGCAGTGTAGCGTGATACCGATGCCCATCTGCCGTTTGATATCGTGCTCGATGGTGTCCAGGATCTCATGATGTTCAAACGCATCGCCCTCGCCGGGCATTTCCACGTGCGCACTGGCAAATTGCCGACCGGGGCCGTAGTCGTGCACCATCAGGTCGTGCGTGCCTAGGACCTGCGGATACGACATGATCTTGTCACGGATTGCCTGGACGAGCTTGGGGTCGGGCGCTTGCCCCAACAGCGGGCTGATGGCGTCGCGCACCAGGCCCATGCCGCTGATGCAGATGAAGATGCCCACGCCCAGGCCTGCCCAGCCATCGAGGTCAAAGCCGGTCGTCTGCGAAATAAGCGCTGCGACCAGGACCGAGGACGAGGTAATGACGTCGTTTTTGGAATCCTGCGCCGTGGCGATAAGCGTCTCGGAATCTATGCGGTTGCCCAGCGTGCGGTTGAACGCCGCCATCCAAAACTTGACGAGCATGGACAGGACAAGGGCTGCCATCGAGAGTACCGAATACGCGGTGGGGGAGGGCTTGATGATCTTGGTAATGGACTCGAGTGCCAGATTGATGCCGACGGCGCAAACCAGGACGGCGACAAACAAGCCGGCGAGGTACTCGTAGCGGCCGTGGCCGTAGGGGTGGCCTTCGTCGGCCGGGCGCCCGGCAAGGCGGAACCCCAGCAGGCTCACGATGTTGCTCGAGGCGTCGGAAAGGTTGTTGAAGGCGTCGGCGATAAGCGAGACGGAGCCAGCGAGCAGACCAGCTATGCCCTTGGCCAGGCACAGCGTGATGTTGAGGCCGATGCAGATGAGGCTTGCGGCAAAACCCGCGTTGGTGCGGCAGGAGGTATCGACCGGCTCGCTTTCGCTGCCGGGAACAAGCGTATGTACCAG
>DXMB01000005.1:4201-19292 GCA_019414425.1 Collinsella sp. | reverse complement strand
GCAAAGGAGGACGTTTCCATGGACGAGATGTTTGCCATTAAATGCCAAAACTGCGGCGGCCCCATGTATTCGCACCAGGCAAAGCGCAGCTTTGAGTGCGCTTATTGCGAAACAGTTATTCCGTGGCAAGCGGACGCCGGAGAGCCCAAGAGCGCCCTGGGTATCCGTCATACGCCGCTGACGGTGGTTGACGGGCTGCTCAAGCTCACGCACGTCTCGCAGCTCGAACGCCCAGAGGACCCGGACTGGTATTTCTTCAATTCGTACTGGCGCAATCAGTCGGTTCTGGAGCATCTGCTGTGGGAAGATCGCGGAACGGCGCAGGAGTTCCAGGAGGTGACGCATGTGAGCATTCCCTGCCCCTTCTGCGGCGCGTCCTTTGAGGGTGAGTCGACCCAACGCGTGTTTGAGTGCCCGTCCTGCGGCAACAAGATTGGCGTGGCCGACCTTCTCAAGCCCGGCACGTTTAGCAAGCGCCTGACCATGGGCGTGGGTGCCGAATACGTTCCCGAACAGGGCGTCCCCTGTGAGATATCGCCGCAGCAGGCACGTGCCAACGCGCTGCAGCTGGTGCGCCAGTACCCGGAGGCCTTTACCAGGCATGACGTGGAAGACGCGATCCAAAACGACATGATGCTCTTCTATTTCCCTATGGCGCTGGCGGACCTGCGCATGATAGCATCCTTCCCGGGCAAAGGGCTGAGCAAGGAGACCCTGGTGTACTATGAGGTGCTCGACTGGGCATATCCCAGGGCCAACTACCTGGATGTTCGCCTTATGGGCATTCTGGAGCCGTGGGACTTTGGTAAAGTGGGGCCGTTCGATCCCGCCATGCAGGAAGGTGACTTCCGCGTCGTTTCCGTCGATGCGTCCACCAAGGACCAGGTGGTCATTGATAAGCTGGCGCTCGATATTGCCGGCAACGATGCCGAGGCGACCCTGGGGCTCAATAAAAAGAGCATTCGCACGTGGGCGCGCAAGGTTCGCAAACACAAGGACGGCCTGGTGATGGTACCGGTCTACTTTGCCGATCGTCCGGCGACGGACAGCCGCGACGGCGAGCAAGTGCGCATCGCCGTGAACGGGCAGACGGGTCGCGCGGCGGCGGTGGTGTTTAGCGACAAGCGCGAGACGCATGTGGTGGCGCCGCTCAGCCCCAACGTGATACTGTCGAGCGAAAGCACCGTGCATGCCACGCCCATCGAGGTCAAATACGTTAAATCGCCCTTCCTATACCAGATCGTGCGCCGTGGAGGTGGCGAGCAGCCGCGGCAGGTGGCAGCAACGGCGGAGGGTTCTTACCGTGAGGAGAAGCCCAAACGAAAGGGCCTGTTCGGCGCGATCTTTGGGAAGTAGGGGAGTGGTACGGGACAGTGCGCAGTAGTGCGAGCTGCCCGTCGTGGTAGATGTAAATAAACGGTGGGACGGCTGCAAAAGAGCCTTTCCACTGGGTAAAATCAAACTGTGCCGCGGAACCCGCTCCTCAGCTAGTCACACTTCGGAAGCGCGGGCAACGCAGGTATTATCGTCTAAAGGGCCGGCTGCAACCGGCCCTTTTCATGACTCCCTTCGCTATCCGTTACTGCTTATATTCCCGCCAGATCGAGTAGAGGTTCCGGGCGATGCCGGTTGCATACATCGAGAGGGTGTCCTAAAACAAACACCGTTCTATCAGCTCTTTGCCGCGCAGAATGTCGACCCACCCTTGCGGAATTGCGTCGATACCGTAGGCCGAGCCCGCGAGCGCACCCGCGACGGCTGCGGTGGTGTCGGTGTCGTCGCCCAGGTTGACGGCGGCAAGTACGCATTCTTCGTAGCTGTTGGTGTTGACAAAGCACCAGATGGCTGCCTTAAGCGTGTCGCGCACGAAGCCGCCTGACCTGATCTCCTGCTCAGACACGCCTTTCAGATGGAGTACCCACGAGGGGAGCGTGCCGTTCATCACATCCCTCATCAGCTCGACAAATATGACGCATGCGTCGGTCGATGTTCTGTGGGCGTGCGTAATCGCGGAGACCTCGCTGATCTCTTCGTCTGTCGCATCGGTGAACGCCAGGGGCGCGATGCGCATGAGCGATCCGTTGCCGTTGTCGCGCTCGCCGGAGCCTCCTTTGCCGGTGTGCAGGGCGCGAGCGGTGGTGCTGCCGTAATCGAAAACGCCGTCGATTGTATACTCGCCACGGGCAATCCAGCTTACGAACTTGTCGCGCATGTCTGCGGTGTCGATGTGCCCAAGCTCTCTAATCGAGTCGCAGGTAGCAAGCGTCATGGACGTGTCATCGCTCCAGGTGCCGGCGGGTTGCCCATGCGTGCCGTAGCCGATCATGTCCGTGCATTCGAACGTGCCGCGGGGCCTGAACTCGTAGGGAACGCCCAGCGCGTCGCCGACGGCAAGTCCATAGATGCAGTCGCGCAGTGTTGTTTTCGGTCTGTCTGTCATGGAGCGCTCCTCTTGTGTCGGGGGATATGAAACGCCGTCGGGGGCATCGGTCGCAACGTGCTGCTACCCTTGCGCTTCGCCATTAGTCGCTTCGTTGATGGCGCGGTACTCGGCACTCAGCTCGCGCGCCAGCTCTTCCTTGCTTGGAAGATACGGCAGGTATTTGGCGGCAAACACTTGGTCGTTGTCTTCGGGCAGCGTGTACTCGACAATCGAGTTGCTTTTGTCCGCGCAGAGCACGATGCCTATAGGCGGATTGTCGCCTTCGTTCATGAGCTCGCGCGTGTAGTAGTTCACATACATTTGCATCTGGCCCAGGTCCTGATGCGTAAGGTCATCGGTCTTAAGGTCGATGAGCACGAAGCAGCGCATCAGATAGTTGTAAAACACAAGGTCAATATAGAAATGGCGCCCATCAAAAGTGATGCGCTTTTGGCGCGCCTCGAAAGCGAAACCACGGCCAAGCTCCAGCAGGAACTTCTGAAGATGCGTGATGAGCGCCTGCTCCAGATCGCTCTCGCGAAACGCAGCATCGTCCGAGAAACCTAAAAACTCCAGTACATATGGGTCGCGGATGATATCCTCGGGGCGACGAGCCGGGGGGCTCTTTTGGATTTCCTGGGTGACGGCCTCCTTGTCCTTGCTGGCAAGCAGGTGCTCGCGGAACATGGTGTTGATCTGGCGCTCGAGCTGACGCGTGCTCCAACGAGAATCGGCGCATTCGTTCATGTACCAGGCGCGAGCATCAGGGTCGGGAATGCGCATCAATCTGCGGTAATGAGTCCAGCTCAATTCGCTACGCAGTGCGTCGCGAATTGGAAACGCAAGAAAGAACTGACGCATATTGCGAAGGTTTGCGATGCCAAAGCCTCTTCCGAAATCCGCGGTAAGCCTTCTGGAGAGGCCTGCAATCAATGTCTCTCCATATGCTGCGCGCTCCTCTCCGCCCTGCTCATCAACAATGCTCTTGCCGATCTCCCAATACGCCTCAACCATCGCAAAGTTAACGGCGGTATAGGCCTTGTCGCGAGCGGCGTTGAGAATCGAGGAAACCTGCTTGTAAAAACTTCTGGCACGATTGCCGATTCTCCACGGTTTACCAGTTCGCCCATCACTGTCGCCCCACTTTCCTCTTGTGGAATGCATCTTTATCGTATTTAGTTTAAAGCCTCGCGCGGACACGAATTGCTGTGCTGTCTGGCACCTTCGCATGGGCCTTGCGGTGACTAAAATGTGGCCATAGAGGCAGTTTTAGCGAACCCCGCGGGAGTGACACGCATGGATAACAACACTTTGCTACTCCTTCATGTCAAAAATAGGGGCGCAGAACGGTATTCTGCGCCCCTGATTGAGCCGATGCGTCTGAAAGCCGGCTTGCCTATTCGCTAGCGCCTTCGCTGTCTTCGCGATCGTTGGCAAGCATTGCCGCGCCGGCGACCGTTGTCGCCACGGCGGCGGCAGCGAGCCCGGCGGCAATGCCAGAGCCGTCGCCCGTGCCGGCGAGTTTTCCGCCCGAGACCTTGCCCTTGTTGCTCTTACCGTTCTTGTCCGCGCTGCCCGCGTTGGCATCGTTGCCGGTGTCGCCCGCGTCGCCCGAAGCCGTCACAGTAAAGCTTGCGGCTCCGTCGGTGGCAAGCTCGTAGTTCTGCGCCGCGTCGCCCAAAAGGCCTTTCGCGCGCACCCAGTACGCCCCTGCGGTAAATGCCTCGCCTTCGGCCATTGCCGTGCCCGGCACGCCGTTTGCATCGTGCATAAACTCGAGCTGGGCGGTGCAGGCATCGCCTTCGAGCTTGCCCTCGAGCGGCGCCGCGATCTTTGCGCGCACGTCCTCGCCGGCCTTAAGGCCCTCGAGCCCTTCAAAGTGGGGCGTCAGTGCGCGCGGGTCGATATCGATGGGCACGGAACCCTGCAGTTCCGTAACGGTCTCGTTGCCCAGGGCGTCGACATCCACGTATTCGATAGCAAACGTGTTGCCCGAAGCCGCCACGCTGAGCACGTTACTGCTGTCGACAAGGCGGAAACGACCCTCGCCAACGGTCTTTCCATCCTGGAGTGAGGCATCGCTCAACGAGTCGCCGTATGTCATGCGTATACGGGTCGGGAGGTAGTACGAAACGGTCTGCTTGTGCTTCGCATCGTAATTGCGCTGGTAGATGCTTCGGGCCAGTGCCGCATCAACAAAGTCGGACGCAATGATGCCAATGTGCTTGAGGCAGTCCTCCTTTGTGCTCTCATTTCCGGTGCTGTTTATATACTGGCTCTTGTATAGATGCTCGTTGACCACTCGTGCTGCGGTAAAAGGATTGCTTCCTTGCTTGTAGTTCGTGCAGCTGGTGTAGTTGATACACCAGCTGTGCTCCAGGACCTTTACCTTGGCCCCGTCATTGTCCTCGACGTCCACCATGATGCGGGCGAGCTTGGTTGTCTCCTGCAGCGCCATGTCGACCCAGCCGATTTTGTCGGTTCCTGTGCATTCGTAATGGTCCTGGGCGTATACCTTGGTGCAATAGGGCTCTTCGTCACCCGTTTTCCCCACGGCTTCAAAGCCCCGCTCGTCTCGAACGAGACACATAGAGGTGCTGTCGGTGTGTGCTGCGATTTTGTCGTCCCATTGGGTGAGGTCGAGGCCCCATGTGTGGCTGCTTACGCTGTTGCCGGCGAGCCCAAACCGACGCAGCAGGACGATCTTTCCGCGCACCTCGCCCAGCGTGGGGATGCGGCTCGATGTGTAGAACAGGTCGGGGTTCTCATCAAAAACCTTGCCCAAGGCCGTCGTGAGGCTTTCGTCGGTAGCTTCGCCATTGCCCCGCGACACGAGCATGATGAGCGCTTCTGTCGGGTTTTCGCTCAAAAACGTATTGAAGTACCCGATGACATCGGAGAGATGCATAAAGTTCCCGTCTTTTTTGAGCAGGTAACATGCTCCGTGGTCGATGCCGGGGTTCTCACCCTTTCCAAGTCGAATATCAAAATAGCGAACGCCTTCGAGCAACTGCGTGGGGATGTAATCCTGCTGGCATTTTGCTTGGGAGGATTGGGGCTCGGTGTCGTTGTCCACGCTGCAGGTGCCCGAATCGTGCGTGCCCGGGATGCTCAGTTCGTCGAGGAACTTGTTGTTGTCGACGTATTTCATCCAACAGGGCCCGTCGACGTAGCTGCTATACGTGGTCCAGTCGATACTTCTAACCGTGGTATTGATCTTGCCCATGTCGTAACCGACAAGCTCGAGCTCCCACGGAATGTCCTTCCTCTTATGGCAGATCTTGTTGTTGTCCTGGTCTTTGCCGTCCTTTTCTATGGCCAGGTAATTAATGTCTTTTTTCTCGTTTGTGCGGTCTCGGATGATATAGGTTCCGTTTAACTGGCGTTCAAACGCAAAAGCGCGGCTGGGCTTTTTGTCATACTCGCCACTCCATACGTGGATGACCTTTCCATCTTTGTCCGAGTCGCCGTCGACCGACCAAATGCTGTAGCCCGTCTTTTTATGCTCTTCGAAATTGAGTAAGGTGCGGATGGCATACCAATTTGTATTATCTGCATCGGTCAGCACGTTCTCAAGGATGAGCTTGCTGGACGTGCCGTCATTAAACAGGTGGCAGACGTTGCCGATGACGTTGCCGTCTTCGTTGACGCTCGCGGTGCGAAAATAGCCCGCGGGGCGAAGGCGAATGACGAACTTGTCGAGGTTGGCCGCCGGTGTGGGCGTGTCTTCTGCAAATGCCGCGCGCATGGGAAGGCCCAATCCCGCGGTTTCGGGCAGGCTTGCAAATGGCGACAATGCTGCGAGTCCTAGGCCCAACGTGAATGCTCGACGGCTGATTGCTTGGTGCTCGGTCATAACTCCTCCATTCGCAGGGTGCGGTTATGCGCTCGTTTTGGTCACTATACTGCCCGGATGTCCAAAGGCATCGGCTCAATTGTCTGCGCGGCGCTATAAATCGGCGGGCGGACGCACTGGGGTGCTTGTCTATTTGTGCTGCCACCGCGCTGGGGGTGGTTTTGCCGCCCGGCACCCTCGCGTTTGCCGGCTATCGGCATAAGAAAGGGAGGGTCGGTTTACCGGCCCTCCCTGGGTACGAAGCGCTGGGGCACCGCTGCTTGTTAGCACTGCGCTCGTGTTTCCCGTTGCGCTCGCCAGTCGCTTAGCGCTTGATCTCGATATCGTCGAGCTTGACGTCCATGGCTTCGGTCTTGGCCTTGGCGATGTCGTCGGCAAACTCCAGGGACTTCATCATGGTCTCGACGGCGTCCTTGTGCTCTTCGACGTTGTCGATGCTCACGTAGACGCTGCCGCCGCCTGCTTCGGTGAAGTACTCAGTCGTCACGCCGCCCGAGTGTGTATAGGAAGCGTTGCGCCAGGTCTTGCCGTTGTACTTGACGGGATCATTCTCGGTCCACTCAAAGTTGGCCTTCCATTTGGCCTCGTAGTCGAACAGCTCGTCGGCGTTCTTGTCAGAGTCGAAGACGGGGATGAAGCGGTCGCTGGCGTGCTCGCTCTCGGTGAACTTAAACTGGGACCTGTCGGCCGTGTCGCCTGCGACGTCGGTGATCTCGACGCCCTCGGGGACCTCGACCTTAAACCAAATGAAGTCGGTCCTCATATCCACGGCTGGCTTTTCTGCTCCGCCGCCACCGCCACTGCCGGTAGCGCCACCGCTTCCGCCACAACCCACCAGGGCAACCGCGGCAAAGAGACTGATGCAGAGGGTGAGAATCGCAAAGGCCTTCTTTTTCATGGTCGTGTCCTCCTCGATCTGTAACCGCCCATGGATTACCTGCCTTTACTGTACGCGTGGACGGCTCGCTAGGGTGGGCCATGTGTCCCATTCTGGGGGCTGGATTTGCGCCGACAAGTGGCAATATGCGCGGGTGTAAAAGAGGGGAGGGCCGATACTGTCGGCCCTCCCCGGGTTGGGCGCCCGTTGTTTAATGGGGCGCATGTGCGCGGGTGCGCGTAGGCGCGTGCGGGTGTCCCGTTACTTGATCTCGATGCTCGAAATCTCGACTTCGCGTGCCTCGGAAACTGCCTCTTCCATGTCATCGGGGAACTCGATGGAGTTGAGGAGCGCCTCGGCTTCTTTCTTGTGCTGGTCGAAGTTCGAGATGAGGACGTAGACGCTTCCCGGCTCAACGTCGGTAAAAAGCATGGTTGAGATGCCGCTGTTGTCCTCGTATGTTCCGACGAGCCACGTCCTGCCGTTATACTCGACGGACCCGCCATCCTTCCACTGGAACGTATCCCCCTTCTTTTCCGCCTGGTCGGCGTGGGATTCCTCGGCCGTCAGCGCTTTTTTCCAAACAGGGATAAAGCGATCTGCCGAGGCGTTCTCGTCTTCGGGGAAGGTGAGCTGGACCCTGTCGGCGTTCCTGCCGGCGGAGTCGCTTACGCCGACGCCCTCGGGCATCTCGACCTTAAACCAGATGAAGTCGGTCTTCTTGGCGACGGGGGCCTTTTCCTTGCTCTCGCTCTTGGGGGCGCTGCCGCCGCCCGATGCGCTCCCGCCGCAGCCGACAAGGGCAAACGCGGCAAAGAGGGCGATGCAAAGGGAAAGGATTGATAGGGTCTTTTTCTTCATGGTGGCGTCCTCCTTGTCTGCCAGGGACATCGTGTGCCGCGGATCGCTGGGGCGGCGGTTGCGCGTGCACATGATGACTTTGTTTGCTATGCGGTGATTCCTCCATTCGTCGTCCGGTGCCGTGATGAGCGTTGCCCCAACATGGGGCTCCTTACCTATATGTATGCCCCAGTTGCCGCTGCCCGGGAGTCTCGAAACGTGGGCCATGTGTCCCATGTTTGCGTTGGCATGGCCTATCGTTCGTCATAGAAATCCGCGATGGCCAGGTGCGCTGACGCCCATGTGCTTATGGGCTAGACTTAGCACCATTACGTGTTCGATGCGGTTGGTCGGCGGTTGCCGCCTGACCGATGTATATGACTTGAAGGTGCGTGCGTATGAGCCAAGAGATGATGGATAAAACCTGTCGAGAGTTTGCCGAGGCACTTGCCGCACGCGAGCCGGTTCCCGGCGGTGGCAGCGCGAGCGCCTTTGTGGGCGCGCTGGGCGCCTCGCTGTGCGGGATGGTCGCGCGCTACGGCGCGACCAACCCCGCGCTTGCCGATCGCGCGGATGACCTGACGCGCGCGTTTGCCCAGGCTGATGAGCTGGCCCAGGAGCTTGTCGAGTTGGTTGCCGAGGACGTTCGTGCATATGGGCAGGTGTCCGCGGCGTACGGTATTCCGCGTGGCGATCCGGCTCGAGCGACCGCGATTCAGGATGCGCTGCATGTGGCCGCTATGCCGCCGTATCGCATTATGGATGCCTGCGGGCGTGCACTGGCGCTGCTCGAGGACATGGCCGACAAGGGTTCGCGTCAGCTGCTGTCCGATGTGGCGTGCGGCGCCGTGTTCTGCCGTTCCGCTATGCAGGGCGCGAGCTTGACGCTCTTTGCGAACACCACGTCTATGAAGGATCGCGCTCGTGCTGAGGAGCTCGAGACGGCGTGTGATGAGTTGCTCGACATGTGGTTGCCGCGCGCCGATGCGCTGGCGCGCCGCGCCGCCGAGGCCGCAAGGAAGAGGGGATAGCCATGGCTGAACTGCTGAAGGGTGCCCCCGTTGCTCGCGTTTTGACTGAGGAACTTGCTGCTCGCTGCGTGGCTTTGCGCGAGCGCGGCGTTGTGCCGACGCTGGCTATCGTGCGCGTGGGTGAACGCGAGGACGACCTATCCTACGAGCGCGGTGCGCTCAAGCGCTGCGAAAAGGTTGGCATTGAGGCTCGCCGCGTTTTGCTTCCCGCCGATGTTTCGCAGGACGAGCTGTTGGCGGCCATCGAGGACATCAATACCGATTCGTCTGTTCATGGCTGCCTGATGTTCCGCCCGCTGCCCGCCGGCCTTGACGAGGACGCGGTTGCCGCGGCACTCGATCCTGCCAAGGACGTTGACTCCATGACGCCGGCTTCGCTGCTCACCACGCTTTCGGGGCGCGGCGAGGGTTTTGCCCCCTGCACAGCCGAAGCCGTGCTTGCTTTGCTGGATCATTACGGCGTTGAGCTGGATGGGGCCAAGGTCGCGGTCGTTGGTCGGTCGCTGGTGATTGGCCGTCCCGTTGCCGCCATGCTTACGGCTCGCAATGCCACAGTGACGACGTGCCATACGCATACGCACGACCTTGCTGCCGAGTGCCGTGCTGCCGACATTGTGGTTGCCGCCGTTGGACGCGCGCGTACGATTGGCGTGGATGCGGTTCGAGAGGGCCAGACGATCATTGATGTTGGCATTAATTGGGACGAGGCCGCTGGCAAGCTGGTGGGTGACGTCGATTCTGATGCTGCGGAGCCGGTCGTTAACGCCATCACGCCCGTGCCGGGCGGCGTGGGCGCTGTGACGACGGCGATCCTCGCCAAACACGTGATCGAGGCGGCCGAGCGCGCATCGAAATAGGCTTTTGACCACAAGGGCTGCCGAGGCCGCGGTTTCGCCCTTTCTGCGCCGAAGCGATACACTGTTATCGTTTGATTTCTTCGCTCAAGGAGGATGCGCATGCCGTGCACAACGATTTTGGTTGGTAAGAACGCGAGCTACGACGGGTCGACCCTGGTCGCGCGTAACGAGGACTCGTCCAACGGGGTGTTTGAGCCCAAGCACATGCGCGTAGTGCATCCCGACGAGCAGCCGCGCGTCTACACGAGCGTCCTGAGTCACCTGACCGTTGAACTGCCCGATAATCCCATGCGCTACACGAGCGTCCCCGATGTTATTCCCGGTCACGGCATTTGGGCCGAGGCGGGCTTCAACGAGCTCAATGTTGGCATGTCCGCAACCGAGACGCTCACCACCAACGAGCGCGTTCGCGGCACCGATCCGCTCGTGGACTACGTGCCCGCCAAGGGCAACGAGGGTGAGGACGGCTATGTGCCGGCGCAGCCTGGTGGCCTGGGCGAGGAGGACATGGTGACCCTGGTCCTGCCGTATGCCAAGTCCGCCCGCGACGGCGTCCGTATCCTGGGCGACCTGCTCGAGCGCTACGGCACCTACGAGAACAACGGCATCGCCTTTAGCGACGTGGACGAGATCTGGTGGCTCGAGACCATCGGCGGCCATCACTGGATCGCCAAGCGCGTGCCCGACGACGCCTATGTGACCATGCCTAACCAGCTGGGTATCGACAGCTTTGACCTGGACGACGCCGAGGGCGACCAGGCCGACCACATGTGCTCCGCCGACCTGCGCGCCTGGATGGCCGAGTGGCATCTGGACTTGACGCTGGGCGTCGAGGGCGACGGCCCGGCGACGGTCTTTAACCCGCGCGAGGCCTTTGGCTCGCACAGCGACAGCGACCACGTCTACAACACGCCGCGCGCCTGGTACATGCAGCGCTGCCTCAACCCCAGCGATGTGTGGGACGGCCCCGACGCCGACTACACGCCCGAGAGCGACGACATCCCCTGGAGCCGTGTGCCCGAGCGCAAGGTGACCATCGAGGACATTAAGTACGTACTCTCGAGCCACTACCAGGGCACGGAGTACGACTGCTACGGCAGTAAGGGCACGCCCGCCACGCGCGGCGCCTATCGCCCCATCGGCATCAACCGCAACAGCCAGCTCGCCGTGTTGCAGCTGCGCCCCTATGCGCAGCCGGCGTATCGCGCCGTGCAGTGGATGGCCTTTGGCTCCAACTCGTTTAACGCGCTGGTCCCGCTGTACGCCAACGTCGAGACCATGCCCGAGTACTATGCCGACACGCAGGCTCGCGTGACGTCCGAAAACTTCTACTGGGCCAACCGCCTGATCGGCGCCCTGGCCGACGTCCGCTTCCATGAGTGCGGTCGCGCGGTCGAGGATTATCAGGAGAAGGTCGGTGGCATGGGCCACAAGCAGATCCATGACGTCGATGCTGCCGTAGCCGCGCTACCCGAGGCCGAGGTGCCTGCCGAGCTTGCACGCGCCAACGAGGCCTTTGCCGAGCTTGTGCGCGTGGAGACCGATGCCCTGCTGGGCAAGGTGCTCTACACCACGAGCTGCGCCATGAAGAACTCTTTCGCGATGAACGACAACGTGAGGTAGGGATTTCCCGTCGATCGAATAGTGCTAAAACGCTTTGTCGCTTTCACTCAATCTTGGGTACAAGAACGCCAATGCAGTTGTTTGTGATTGGAGACAACCATGGTTATGAAACTCGATCAGCTTGTTAACGGCGCCATTAACGTGGGCTTTGGCGCTGCCGCCGTTGCTGTTGAAGGCGGCAAGAAGGTCCTCGACGACCTTAATACCAAAGGCGAGCAGGTCCGCAAGGACACCGCCACCCCCGATATCGCCCGCAGTGTGTCCGACATGTTCGAGCAGGCCGGCGGTACCATCTCCGACCTGACCGAGCGTCTGGGCATGCAGGGCGAGACCGCGGCCCAACGCGTGCTCGACGAGCTCATTCTGGCTCGCGTCCGCGTTATGACTGCGCCCGAGCGTACGGCCTTCCTGGCCCATGTGCGCGACATCGTCGATTCGGTCGAGGACAACGTGACCTCGGTGCCCGTCGAGTCCGTTGAGCCCGACGATGCGAAGGATACCGAAGAGGCCGAGTAGCAGCGCAGATGGCAGATTCCACCACCGATTACAACAATCTAGATCCTCTGGGTGACGAGGCGGCGGTTGTCGATGAGGTCGACGCTGCCGTCTCGGGCGCTCGCAAGAAGCCACGCGCTGTCGATATGGTGCCCGAGGAGCCCGACGCGATGGCACCGGACGAGGAATACCAGCTCACGCCGGCGGGTCGTCGCGAACGCATTGGGCAGATTGTTCGCCTGGTCAAAAAGTACCGCGTGTGGGATAACCTCACGCCGGTTCGTTTGCGCCGCCTGCTCGAGGAACTCGGCCCCATGTTCGTCAAGATGGGGCAGATTTTGGCCAACCGGTCCGAGATTCTGCCGCAGCGCTTTTGCGACGAGCTGCGTCGTCTGCGCTCCGACGTGGAGCCGGTGCCGTACGAGGTCGTACTCAGCTGTCTGGAAGAAGAATACGGCCTGCGCCTGGGGGAGATGTTCGATGCGATCGACCCCAACCCGCTCGGTAGCGCGTCGCTCGCGCAGGTGCACCGCGCTCGTCTGGTGACGGGCGAGGACGTGGCCGTCAAGGTGCAGCGCCCCGGTGCGCAGCAGGTTATGGCACAGGACATCGATATCATCCGCTCGGTGGTGCGTATCGTTTCCAAGTTCGTCAACACCGATCAATTCGTTGACCTGCACGGCGTAGTCGAGGAGTTGTGGACCTCGTTTCGCGAGGAGACCAACTTTTTGGCCGAGGCCAAAAACCTCAACGACTTCTACGAGTTCCATAAGAGCGTTCATGGCGTGACGTGCCCTAAATCCTATCTGGACCTGTGCACCGAGCACGTGGTGGTTATGGACTACGTCGACGGCATTTCGATCGCCGATCCTGAACGCTTGGTGGCCGAGGGCTATGACTTGGAAAAGATCGGTGCCGCGATTGTCGAGGACTACTCGACGCAGGTGCTCGACGACGGCTTTTTCCATGCCGACCCGCATGCGGGAAACATCATCCTCAAAGACGGTATCGTTTACTTTATCGACTTGGGCATGGTCGGACGCATGTCGAGTCACGATCGCGGTATCGTAAAGGACATGATTTTCGCCGTGGCCGAGGGTGACGTGCCCAAGCTCAAGGATTCGCTCATGCGCTTCGCCGTGACGCGTGGCGACTCGGCTGAGCTCGATCATTCGGCCTTTTTGTCCGATCTTGACTTTATCGTGGCTGACTTTGCGGGCCTCGACCTTAAAGACCTGGATATCGGCGAGTTTTTGACCTCGCTGCTAAACCTGGCGCGCAAAAACGATGTTGAGCTGCCGAGCGTGGTGACGATGTTCGCGCGCGGCATGGTGACGCTCGAGGGTTTGCTGACCGAGTACATGCCCAACGTCAACATGATCCAGATCATCCAAACCCACATTAAAAACGAGAAAAGCACCTATGCGCGCGTGCGCGACATGGGGCGCGATCTTGCCGCGAGCAGCTATCGCGCGGCGAAGGGCTCACTCGAGGCGGCTGAGTACCTGGGGCTGGCTTCGCGCATGCTTACGCGCGGCCAGCTTAAGGTGAACACGCAGATCATGAGCAGCGATAAGGCACTGCGACAGCTGGGCGGAATTATCGACCGCATGTCGATGGCTATCGTTATCGCCGGCCTGTTTATCGGTTCGTCGGTGGTGTACTACGCACGCATCGAGCCGGTTGTGTTTGGTATCCCGGTCATTGGCTTTATGGGCTACGTGAGCGCGCTGGTGCTGGCGCTTATGCTGGGCCGCAATATCTGGCTCAACAGCCACGGCGGCAAACACTAGAGGCTGCGACCGTCACCGCAATTTCCTATCGCAAACAATAGCTTTTACCTTGGGCTTCGCCTGTGTGCGGGGCCCTTTTGCGTGATACCATTTTGACGGTAATAATCGATGGCCTAGATGGTGGTGCGGAGACGCACGAACGCGCGGTTTTCCTGCGCGTTTGGGAGAATCGGGGTGCAAGTCCCCGGCTGTACCAGTAACCGTAATTCCTCTTGGCTCGGGATGTTCGCGTCGCAGATCGGACGGCGCGCCTGAGCCGTTAAGGTTAAGTCGGATCGCCTCCCATCTTGCATGCGGCTGCGGCGTATGCCGCCGGTGTGCATAGGGCTCTGGAGGGAAGGGGGACCCCGATGGGGGAACTCGAACGCAACATGCGCGATGACGTGGGGCAGCCTCAAGGCATCGCTCCAAGTACAGACAATGGGGGACAAATGGATATGTTTGAGGACGAGCGCGAGCGCGCCTCGTTGCATCGTCGTGGCGCGATTGCACGCGGTGTAGCCAAGCGCGGCCTGGTGGCATTCCTGGCCTTCGCGATGGCCTTTGGCACCACGCCGGCTCAACTGTGGGCCGAGGGCGCCGAGGGCATTGCCGAGGCTGTGGCTCAGGCGGCACCGCTTGCCGAGAACGGCTCTGGTGAGTCCGCGACAAGCCCTGCTGCCGACCTCAATGCGAGCGGCATGGTGGCGAATGGGGGCACTGCCGAGCAAGATGCCACTGCGACAGCTTCGGGCCCTACCAACAAGACTGAGGACGATAGCGCTGCCGGCAATGAGGCACCGGCTGCATCGACGTCCGATGCCTCGAAGCAGGACACCGCCGTTGTCTCTGCCGCTGGAGAGGCCAAGGCTCAGCCTGCCAAGGCAGAGAGCCAGGAGGTCTCTGCCACGTGCTCCGTCGTCGGCACCGACGCCAAGGGCGCCCAGCAGACCTGGGCCGCCGCGCAGCGGATCACGCTGAAGGAGGGCTCGACCGCGGCCGACCTCTCCGAGCAGCTCTTCAAGCAGGCCGGCCTGACCACCGACTACGATCCCAACGGCACCTGGGGCTGGGCGCTCAACACGATCACGTCGCCCTTCGATAAGGACCGCAAGCTCGGCTATGACTCGGCGACCGGCGCGTACTGGCAGCTGTTCGTCAACGGCAGCGCCTCCGAGGTCGGCGCGGGCGGCTACACGCTCAAGGACGGCGACTCCGTCGTCTGGTGCTACTCGAAGTACGGCGACCCCGCGCCTGTCGCTCAGGTCTCTGCCACGTGCTCCGTCGTCGGCACCGACGCCAAGGGCGCCCAGCAGAC
>DXMB01000005.1:0-4101 GCA_019414425.1 Collinsella sp. | reverse complement strand
AGGTCTCTGCCACGTGCTCCGTCGTCGGCACCGACGCCAAGGGCGCCCAGCAGACCTGGGCCGCCGCGCAGCGGATCACGCTGAAGGAGGGCTCGACCGCGGCCGACCTCTCCGAGCAGCTCTTCAAGCAGGCCGGCCTGACCACCGACTACGATCCCAACGGCACCTGGGGCTGGGCGCTCAACACGATCACGTCGCCCTTCGATAAGGACCGCAAGCTCGGCTATGACTCGGCGACCGGCGCGTACTGGCAGCTGTTCGTCAACGGCAGCGCCTCCGAGGTCGGCGCGGGCGGCTACACGCTCAAGGACGGCGACTCCGTCGTCTGGTGCTACTCGAAGTACGGCGACCCCGCGCCCGAGCAGGTTTCCGTCACGATGGAGATTATTGGCAAAAAGGCCGGGATGGCTCAGCGTTGGACGAGCCCGTCGACCCAGGTGTTTGTTAAGGGCACGTCGATCAAGGATGCCTCCGCTACCTATTTCGACGCCCTTGGCATCGAGTCCAAGATGTACGACCAATTCGGCTATTGGGGTGTCCATAGCCTCGTTTCTCCGCTTGATGGTACCGAGCTGTCCGGCGCTTGGTCGTTCTTTGTCAACGGCGTTCCTGGAACTCAACTCGATAACGACTACGTGCTTAAGTCGGGCGATAAGGTCGTTTGGGCTTACGCCCCTGGGGATACTTTGCCCGGTGTCGACAACGTTGTTCTTAATCCGAGCGCCGCACGCCCTAACTGGGATAGCGACTGGTCGGGCTTTACAAGTGCCGACAAGGTTACCGACGCACCTGTGCCCACTAAGGATGCAGATGAGAAATGGGTAAGCGAGCTTAAGACGCGTGCGGACGGCAATAAGGGTGTTTCCGATGCGTTGCTGATCGGTGACTATCTCTATGTGGCAGTTGGTTCTAAATTGCTCAAAAAGGATGTCGAGACGGGCAAGACCGTTCTAGAGTCACCTTTGGCTGCTGCAATTGATTCCACCTCACGCATGGTATATACCAATGGTGTTGTGCTTGTTCCGCTTTCAGGCGGTCGTCTTCAGGCCTTAACGGTTGATGTGCTTGCGACGGTTTGGGTTACCGATGGGTTGCCGGCCGGTCCCGATGGCGCGCAGCAGTCGCTTGCTTCTGTTTCGGTTCGCGATGGCTATGCCTATTTTGGTACCGCTTCGGCCGATTGGATTGACTCGAGTGACGGCTACCTGCTTTGTGTTCGTATTTCTGACGGTAAAGTCATGTGGCAGCACAAGAATGAAAACAGCAAGGGCTATTACTGGGCTGGCATGGCGTTCTCGGGCGACTATGGCGTTATCGCGGATGATTCAGGCACTGTCAGCACGGTTGATCCTTCGACTGGAAAGACCGTAGCAAAGCTTAAGATCGCCGATCGCGTTCGCGCGAACGTGCTTGTTGATGGGGCTACTGCTTACGTTGTGAGTGCCGATGGCACGCTCCATAAAATTGCTATCGCTAATGATGGGGCCCTTTCAGAACTGGGTAAAGTTACGTTTGGCAGCAGCTCGACCTCTACACCCGTGTTTGTCAACGGTAAGATTGTAGTTGGCGGCACGTCGATTGAGTCCTTTATGGGCGGTCCCCAAAACAGTCTTACGAGCCACTATGGTCAGCTTGCAATTATCGACGCCGATACGCTTACGGTCGATTATTCAATTTATAAGGCAGACGGTAACTTCATCCGCGAGGATTCTTCTGCAAGTGGTTTTACGGGCAGCGGCGATGTTAAGTCACAGCCTGTGGTTTCCATTCAAGATGGTCATACCTATGTATACTTTACGTCCAACAATAATCCTGGCGGCATTTATCGCTATCGCATAGGTGACGAAGAGGCTGAGCTGCTCTATAGACCGTCGGCCGAGAACCAGCAGTACTGCATGTCGTCGATTTCGGTCGGTTCTGATGGTTCACTCTACTACGCTAACGATTCGGGCAAGTTGTTCGCGATTAAGGGAAATGGCCAGAAGGTCAATCGCTATACTGTCTCGTTTGACGCAAATGGTGCAGATTCTATTGTGCTCGATTCCCAACGTATTAAGGCTGGTAAAACTGCTACGGAGCCTGCTGTAAAACCGCGTCGCAAGGGCTATACCTTCGGCGGTTGGTATACCGATGAGGCGCGCACGCAAGCGTATGACTTCAGTACGCCGGTGACGGCCGATCTGACGCTGTATGCCAAGTGGACCAAGAATGCCACCAATTCTGGTGACAATGGCGGTTCTGGCTCCAGCGGCGGCAGCGGTTCTGGTACTGGTACCGGCACGGGCACTGGTACGGGTTCCGGCGCTGGTTCCGGCTCTAAGGGCCCGCAGGCCGGCGGCGCTATCGCCCCGGGTCAGAAGCCGGTGACCAAGACGACGGTGTCGACCAAGACCGAGACCAAGGAAAACAAGTCCGACAAGAAGGGCTCCGATAAGTCCGACAAGAAGGATGAGAAGAAGTCTGAGAAGAAGGACAGCAAGTCCGACAAGAAGTCCGATTCCAAGTCCGATACGGGCGCTGCTTCCACGACCACTGCTAAGAAGTCCTCTGGTGCTTCCGAGCAGGAGACGGGCACCAACCCGCTCGCCATCGTTGGCATCGCCGCCGGCGTGATTGGCCTTGCGCTCATCGCCGTCTTCGTGCTGACCAAGCGCGGCAAGGGTGACGGTAATGCCCGATAAGCCCAAGGAGACCAACGGGCAACAGCCCGACTCCTCGTTTATCCAGCTCGATGATCCAAAGCAAAAGGGCGCCGCTTCGGCGGCGTCCGCTCCTCGACGGAAGGCGCTCCTTGGCGTTCTGACTGCCGCATGCGTCGTTCTGATCGTGGTCTCTCTGGGCTTTGTTCATCCCTCCGAGAGCGGTGCTTGGTCCATTGATTGGATCGTCCAGACCGTGGCGGGGGAGAGCATCGTCGCCAAGGATGGCAATGGGTCCGGCTCGACTGTCGCTTCGGGCAAGGCCGGGTCCAAGGATTCCAAATCTTCTGATGATACGAATGACGGGTCTAGGGGTTCTGACAAATCTGACTCCAAGAAAGATTCCGAGTCTTCGGACAAGGAATCGGACAAGAACTCGGATAGCAAGAAGTCCGGCGAAAAAGGAGCAGGAAATAAAAAGACTGACAACAGTCAGTCGGCTTCTCAGAATTCGGCAACGTCCGGTGGGCCTTCTGCCGTTCCTGATAACAGTAATGCCCCCTCGGGCAACCAGAGCGTCTCTCAGGAGTCTAGCTACGTTACCGTGACTGTCTCGGTTACTTCGAGCGCTGTGGGCAATCCTGTGTCCGCTGGTGGTACCTACACCTTTAATGAGGGAGCAACTGCCTACGACGCTCTCTGCGCGCTGGGTATTTCTATAAATGCGCGTGGCTCGTCGTTTGGCACTTATGTTGCCGCCATCGGTGGCCTGGCCGAGAAGGATGAAAACTATGGAAGCGGTAGCGGCTGGTGTTATTCCGTCAACGGCACAACGCCCATGACAGCCTGCAGCAACTACGTTCTCTCAAACGGCGACAACGTGGTCTGGTATTACGTGACAGGCTAGGGGCCTCGACATATCGCATCAAACGGGCAGTTCGGACAAACATCCGAGACGCCCGTTTTTATACGAATGGGACGTCATTTCCCAATCGAGGCTCAACCGGAAATTGCATCCCGCCCTGTAGGCGAATTCCGGGACGCAGCTTCCCGTTGGGGCGGGTTTCGGAAAGCGTGTTCCGCTCTGAGGGCTCATTCCGGGATAGACTTTCCGAAGCAGCGCCCATTGGGAAGCTGCGGACCGTATTGGGCATCGATTTTGGGATGCGCTTTCCGCTAGAGCCACGTTGCGGAAGCTGTGTCCCGTTCTGAGGCTGCAATCTGGGACGCGCTTTCCGCGGGGCGACCATGGGGAAACTACTACCCATTCCGACGCTGCGGCCCGCCTTGTGCGCTTTCCTCGGCAGGCTCTGCAAACAAAAAACCGGTTGGAACGGGAATTCCAACCGGTTATACATTCAAGCAAATAGTGAATCGACTATGACCGTGCGCCCTCGAGGAAGAAGCGGCGGCTGAAGTAGTTGTACCAGGTGACGAGGAACGTGGCGATGGCCTTCATGGC
>DXMB01000049.1:0-17442 GCA_019414425.1 Collinsella sp. | reverse complement strand
AGGAAGTTCACGAAAGATCACTCTCCGTATAGGTTCTTTGGTATCCGAGCAAATAAAGGCATATCCCGACGATTATAGAGGATAGGATTCCCGTAACCGCCGCCTTGGCGACGACCGGGCCCGCAAGGCTGGCAATTTCCATATGGTGTGCAAGACAAAACGATACGGCCGAGCCGATGCCGGCGACGGCAATTGCGACGATGGCGGCAAGGTTCGATCCCTGCTCGGCGCGCTTGGCATGAGCATTGAGCAGCAGCGATGTTGCCGCGGCTATTGCTGCAACCAGCACGATTGCAGCGAGAAGGAGCGCGTCTCCCAGCGCTGCGACGACATTGCTAAGCCCCAGTACGCCTCCCGCAGAGAGAGCCGCTGCGGCAAGGCGGGCAAAGAGTGCGCCCATGCCCGTGGCCGCCGCTGCGCTTGCCGGGCCGAGCCAAAACGCCGCGATGCTCGTGGCGGCTCCGGCGGCAAGGAGGGCGTCGCCGGTTAGGCAACCCAGCGCAAGCGCGCAGGTGAGCGTCGCGCTCGCAGCCGCCTCGGTGCGTCCCCAAGCAATCCACCAACCGGACATGGCAGCGGCAAAAATGACCGCGACCGGCAGCATCGACAGGATGCCCTGCGCCTGCATGGTGGCGTTGGCCATGAGCACCAAAAAGCCCACGGCCGAGATGGCCGAGCCAATCTGCGGGGCCAAGCCTGCCGCCGCGCCAATGGCGACGGCCGCCACGACCAGCCCGGGAAGCGTCGCGACGCCGGCTGTCTGCATAAGCAAAAAGCTGAAGGCTCCGCATGAGAGCGCCGAGATGCCGCGCATGGTGTAATTGCGTGCGCGGCCCCAGCGCGTGCCCGCCCAGCCAAGTGCGGGGTCGACCTCGACGGTGTCATCCTCGTAGCTCGATGGCTCGATATCATCTGCCGCGCACTCGTCATTCGAAAGCTCGCCTACCATCTGCTCCAAGCTGCGACGGCCTTCGCGCACGCTCCCCAAGCCGGCAAGGAGTCGGTCGCAGAATGCCTCGATGCTATCGGGGCGGTCTTGCGGCATGGGGGAGAGAGCGCTCATGAGCGCCGCCTCGGCCCCCGGGGGAAAGTGAGGGATCAGTTCGCTGGGATAGGTGGCGCCGCCGATGATGCGGTCGAGCGAGTCGGCAGGCGTGGCCGCCATAAAGGGGGCACTGCCGCACAGGCCCTCGTAGATCACGCAGGCAAGGGCAAAGACATCGGCACGTTCGTCGACCGTGCCGGTCTCGATATCGAGCTGCTCGGGCGGCATGTAGCCGATGGTGCCGCCGCGCGATCCGCCAAAGCCGCCGGCGGACGACAGCCGCGCCATGCCAAAGTCGGTGATCTTTACATTGCCCGAATGGTCGATAAGCACATTGGCGGGCTTTATGTCCAGATGAAGCACGCCGTTTGCATGGGCAAAGGTGAGTGCCTGACCCAGCGCGTCGGCAATGGCCGCGGCCTCGTCAAAGGTGAGCGAGTGGCCGTCCACGCGATGCAAAAACTCGGCCAACGACATACCGTCGACATACTCCATGACCAGGTAGGCATAGGCGGTGTCGTGCGTAAAGTCGATAACCTGCACGATATTGGGATGTTGAAGCATGGCGGCGGTATGCGCCTCGCGCAGCACGTCCATGATGTCGCTGGCGGGCATGCCGGCGCCGTTGATAAGGGGGATGCGCTTAATGGCCACGCGACGGCGCAGATGCGTGTCGCGGCAAATCTCGATGGAGCCAAAACCGCCGGTCGCAAGCGTCTCGAGCGGCTGGTACCGCTTGAGCAGCTCGCGAGAGCTAGTGCCCTCCAAGGGAACGTCCGGCGAGAACCGGGCGGTATGTTGCGAGAAAAGCGGCATGGCCAACCCTCGTGCGTTTAAAGTTCGTTTGCGAGCGGCGGGCGCGGGGCCGAGCCGTTCGCGGTGGCATAGATGCTGCTAGTGTAGCACGCTCAGGCGGATGGCGAGGATGGCGGGATGCGAGGCTGCCTGTCTGGCTTGGCCTTCGTCTCGACCCATCCGGAAAGCGCGCCCCAGTTTGCGGCCAAATACTGGGACACGCTTTCCGAATGGGGTGTGCTGCGGAAACTGCGTCCCAGAATATTGACTCAGAACGGGATACAGTTTCCAGATCGACGCTCAAAAGGAAACCGCATCCCGCTTTGATGCGGGGACTGCGGACAAAAGCTGAACCGTGATCTGGCTCGGATTGGAGTTCGCCTGAATCGTTGATGCTGGCTGGTGTGGGCGTGGAGATAAACGAGCAGCCCGAGCGATATAATGACACGCTATGGAGGTCATATGCTCTTTTCCCGCTGTTCTGCCACATCTGCTTTCGCCATTGCGCTCGTCGTAATGGCGGTTACCCCTTATCACCGGTTTTCATCTTCAATCGGCTTGGCATCAGGTGCAATGACCTGGCTCGTTATCCTTGGCGCATGCCTCGCGGCGTTTGGTCATGGTGTTACGCTCCGCAAGGGGAGAGAAATAAGACGGCCGGGTCGCCTTGGCGTCTTCGGTGTTTTCCTTGCTGCTATTGCGGTGGTTCCCGAATGGGTCGACTTGGCCTTCTATGCTCGCGGAGATTCTATTCCAATCGTGTTTGCACCAATCTGGTTGTTGCATCGTGTTTCGTGTGCCTTGTGCTTCACTGGGTCGTTGCTCCTCTCATATGTAATTTGGGATACGGCGGGCTCTCCTTTGATACGGGGGGCGGCGCGGGACGGCGAAAGGGGGACCCGCCGATCGCAGAGCACGCTTTTTGCAGAAACAATAGTTGTCCTGTCTTGCCTGCTGTTTTGCTGTCGAATTTCATGGAGAGTCGTTCCCGAGCCATGGGGGATGCCCTCTGTAACGGCCGCATCAATTGGCCTCGTGCTTTTAATTCCGCTGGTCTATCTCGTATTGGCTGCGGTCCCGCTGCTTTGCTGTCCCCGCGCCTTTGGTCGGGGGCAGGGCGACGTGTTTGCCCGTTCTGTGCTTGTAGCAGTTCCCATTGGCCTTGTTCCGGCTGTCGAGGTGGCATACTTTGCAAGCGATGCCGCAGTCATTGCATCACTGTCGATGGGGTCCGCTATTGCTGTTGCCGCCTTCGTATGCACATTGCTAAGGGAGAAACGGGACAACAATTCGGATACCCCTCGCACGTCCGACCCATTCGATGCGGGGGTGTTTTCCCCTGCCCTGTCGCCTCGAGAAGAGCAGTTTGTTCGACTGCTGCTCAAAGGGAAAACGCCGGCGGAAATTGCCAGGGAGACGGGTACGAAGCCATCGACGGTGCGAACAACGCTTCACCGAGCATACGGGAAGGCATCGGTTGCGGGCTCACGCGAGCTCGTGGCATTGTTTGCGGGTGAGGGTGATGCTACAGGGCCTGGTCTGCTGCAGCGGCATGCTGGTGATATGTTGACATCAGTTCGGACGCGCCGGCTGTTTCGATACCTGCTCACAACATTTTTTATCCTCCTTGCGGCGGGCCCCTTGGTAATGGCGGATAGCGATTGGGGATCCGGTGTTTCGCGGGCAGTCGCCTTTTCTCTCGCAAGCTATGCATTGGGTCTCGGACTGCTTCTGTCGCTGCACTACGCGGGTGAAAAACTGAATCGTGAAGTTGCGCTGACTAGAACGGATGGGGCGATTGGGCTCGGAAGCCCGTGCGTATGGGCGGTGCTGTCTGCCGTGGAATGGTCTTTTGTCTATATCGCGGCATGGAGGTGTATATGCGATCCGTTGATGGCTGCGCCGGTCCTGCTGTGCGGCGTGGCATCTACGGTCTCGCTCGCTGTTGGGCTGCGTCCGTTTAAGGTGCATGCCCGTGTCCGGGCTATCGTGCCGTTGGTGTCAATAGGTGCGGCTACTTTAATCCATGCGGCCACTAGGGGGCGAATCCATGGGTTCGCGGTGCTGACGGGGATGTTGCTCACATACATAGTGCTGCGTAGCTGTCCGCAGCGCAAAATGCTTGGGATATGGATGCTTTGCTTTGGGGCGGCGGCTCCTGTCTGGGTTGTCTTGCTCAACATGGTGCAGGATCTGACGGTTTTCGAGCCTCTGTTCCTTGCGTCGTTGCTGGGGCAAAGTTCGGCCGTCAATGTCGTCGTGGCAACGGTGATTGTTTGCTGGTCTGTGCCCATGCTCGTTACGCACATCGTGCTCGTACGCTCGGTTGAGGACGAGAAGGCCGTCTTGAAGTACCGTGCGAACGGGTCCACCGAAGCAGCTCACGTGCGCCGGCTGGCTCTGCTTACGTCGCGCGCCCTGTCCGATGTTCAGGCCCGAATATTGTTGATGACGGCAGAGGGCACAACGACAAAGACCATTGCGCAGGATGTCGGTTACGCTGCATCTACGGTGCAAGCGCTGCGATCCGCGTCCTATCGCCAGTTGAAGATCAAGAACAAAGCAGAGCTTATTTCATTGTTATCGCAGGTAGATAACGTGTAAACGCCTGGATTATCAACTCAATAGCGAGTGTTTACAGACATCTTTCTCCATTCATGCAAAGGTTGCTGTGCGTCGACGCATTGTTAGCCGCTTTTGATTGGAGAAGGCCATGATTAAGCCAAGGAGCGCTATTACTCGAATCGGAGTCGGGTTGGCGATTGCTGCGGGTCTGTCCCTAGGGGTTCCCGCTGCATCGTTCGCGCAAGAGGAGTTTGACACCTCTCAGGTTTCTAGCATTACTCAAAACGCCGATACGGGAATTACGACCTGTACGAACAATGCCGATAGGGCATTTAGTTTTCAATGTGCCGGGACGAGTGCAACTGGCTACCGTCAAAAGGATGATTCCTCATCGCTCTATCTGGATATCCAAGGTTATACGGGAAATCCGCTTCGGTTATATACAGACGGTGCGTATAACACAAGCGGTAGCGGCAGCATGAATTGTACTCAGGGAACGTATCGTTCGAATCACAAGGGACAGTGGGAAATGTATAACCTCGTCCGTGAGAACGGGCGATCTGCGGCGCGACTGACTGCATGGGCGGAGTCTGGCTACGGCACTGTTATTGGTGTATGGAGCCCCGACTGCGTCGGGCATTTCCGCAAGCTTCCCGCATAGTTGTTTGAATTGGCTCCCTTCCGGCTTTCTGGGTCGGAAGGGGGAGGAGGACGTATGAACCAAAGGCTCGTAAGATATGAGCTGTCGAAAACGATAAGACGCCCAGCTTTTATCTTTGCTCTCTTGATTGCAGTCGCAGTTGCAATAGCTGCTGCGCTGGAGCCGTGGGCAAATTTGGAAAAAGAACGTCACAACCTTCTTTCTTTTGGTTACGGCGTTGGCATGCAAGCCAAAAACTATCTCGGTCAAACACGTGAAAGCAGCTTCGGTAACTGGATTGTTGTGAGCGCGAACGCGCCACTGTCTGCGTCGGTGTTTTTCTATGCACTGCCCCTGCTTGCAATGTTGGCCGGATCTTGGTCGTGCCTCTTTGAGCGTTTGAGTGGTTATGACATGCAGATATGCACGCGCGTTTCCAGAAAGGCATACGTGAACGTAAAGGTGCTGTCTGCTTTCCTCTCCGCGTTTACAGTGACTGCCATTCCTCTGCTCGTCAATTTCCTGATTGTCTCGATGCTTTTTCCTGCGTATCTTCCTCGGGTCGATGAGTCGACCTACGTAGGGCTTTACCTACATAGCTATTTCTCCGGTCTATTTTATTCACATCCTTTGTTATATGTGCTTGCATACACGCTGTTCGATGCGGTCACGCTCGGGACTTTATCCATGGCTGTAACTGGCTTCTCAATTTTGTTTCGTAGCAGAATCAAAGCGATAATTGTCCCGTATCTGCTAATGGTTGCGTGGCATTTTGCAAATGGCTGGATCTTCGGCGTAATGGCTTGTGTGGGGTTTAACTGCAATATCTTCAACAGCATCAGGTCGGAATCGCTGAATAACTGGCCAGACATTCGAGCCGGTTTTGCGGAAATCATATTATTGACCCTTGCTTCGTTGGCTTTTTCTGGGGCGTGGAAAAGGCGGGAGATGGTCTGATGCTGTTTAGGCTGGTCGCCGCGGACCTGAGGACCGTTTTGAAGAAGAACATCATTACCTTTATTGCGATTGCGGCAGTGACCGTTGCGAACCTGGTGTACGCCTACGGTTTGTCTTCTGTGTATGGGGTCAGGACGGATGCCTTGGGGTTTGCGGACAATCTTGCGCTCGTGTTTGCCGGATCTGCTCCGTTTGAGCCTAGGCCCGGGGTCATGTTTGTGCCTCCGCTAGGATGGCTATTTCTCATTCTGCTTATTCTCTATACAACACTCGATTATCCCGCCGAATCGTTGCACGGGTTTGGTTTGCAAACGCTTGTCCGATGCCGGGCGAGAACCCTTTGGTGGGTCTCGCGTTTTATCTCAGTGGCGGCGATAACAGCATTTTCGCTGCTCGTGGTGGTTTGCTCTGTTGTGATTTGGAGCTTGATGGTGAGTGCCTCGTTCAGCGCGGTCATCCATGGCGAGTCGCTTCAGCTGGCTAATTTGGCGCCGTGGTTTCTCAAGGCGAGCGAAGCAGGTGCACTGCCGTTTTTCGCAGGTCTCTTTCTTGCTTTTGAGGCGCTTGCGTTTGTGCAGGCAACGGTTGGGTTTGTGCTTGGGCCGTCAGTTTCATTTGCGGTTGTAATGAGCTACCTGATCTGTTCGGCATATGCGCGGCATTGGGCGCTACTGGGAAATGCCTTGATGCTGTTGCGCTGGGGTGGAATCGTCAAAGAAGGAATTGCGACGGGCTCGAGTGGCTTGTTTTCAATTGTGATTATGTCGTTATGCCTATCGTTGGGTGGACTGTGGTTTCGAAGGGCCGACCTTATAGAAAAGGGGGACAAGATATGAGCGTGATCGTTAGGGACGTATCGAAGCGCATAGGCAAAAACGATGTTCTGCGTAACGTGTCCATCGAGGTTGACCCTGGGACTGTGGTCGGTCTTCAGGGGATAAACGGTTCGGGTAAGACCATGCTCATGCGAGCGGTCTGCGGATTGATTAGACCCACCGAGGGCGAGATTATTATCGATGGCCAAAGACTTGGGGCGGATATCTCGTTTCCGCCGAGTCTGGGGATGTTGATAGAGGCGCCTTCCTTTTTAGGATATCTGTCTGGTTACGACAATCTGGAGCTCATAGCTCAAATCAATGGCGTTGCCACCCCCGAGGACATTCGCTCTGCCCTGCGGCTCGTGGGGCTCGATGCAGACGAAAAAAAGAAGTTTCGAGCATACTCGCTTGGGATGAAGCAGCGTCTGGGAATAGCTGCGGCAATTATGGAAAAGCCGAAGCTGCTTGTTCTCGATGAGCCAACGAATGCCCTCGACGAAGCGGGCGTGGAAATGCTCAAGCGCGTTGTGGCGATGGCGGCATCAACGGGTCGCGAGGTTCTTCTGTCTAGCCATGACGGAGAGGTGCTCGAGGAGCTAGCCGATCGTGTTTACTGCATGCGCGACGGTGCCGTTGTGAAAGTTCGGGAAAGGTCGTGAGCGCGATGAAGAAGGCCCTGTTGACGAGAAGGTCGATGCTCGCGCTTTTTGGCTGTGCTGTTACCGGCCTTGCGGGCATGAGGGTGAGCGTCGTTAACGGGAACCGGACAGTCATTCCTGAAAAATATTACGCGGAGGGCGAATGGCTCTCGATGGATGGGGCGTTTCTGGGGTCGAAGGATGTGGCGACTGACGGGTATTCGTTTTGCATAGACGGGGCAGAGCTGCTCACGCCGCGCGAGTATCTCAAGCGTGCGCATGATGATTATTCAAAATATGGCATCGTAGATACGAAAACGAAATTGAAGGACGCCGACATCACGTGTGTTATCGCCGTAAAGATGCGTGTCAGGAATAAGGACAATGTCGAAGGCGGAATTAAAGCGTATGTTTGGCATTTGGTGCCGGAGTCTGCGCCAAACTATGACTTTGTGGTCAATACCGATCTGATAACGCAGGCAATGCCGGTGCTGGGCGGTTCTGCTGCGTTTGCTGTACAGGTTGGGGCGGAGAACGAGTTGCTCGTCCCATTCATGATGCAAAACACCAACGACTATTTCGAAGGTTACGAGACCGTCCGTTTTGAGAAAGCGTTTCCCGGGACCTATACGATGAAGATGACCGATCTGCCGGAGCGAAGGCTCTTCAGGTTTGAAGTTAAATAGCTCGAAGGCCCTGTTGGGGGAGCCTCATCCTACGCTGAAGCGGGATGAGATTCCCTTCGCAGTGGCGCTCGGCCCTAGCGCTTCTTCTTGCTCTTCTTCTGCTTGCGCTGCTTGCCCTTGTTGTCCTGGGGCTTGTCGGCCTTGTCGCCCCGCTTGGCCTCGGCGGCAGCCTTCTCGGCCTTCATTTTCTTCTTCTTGGTCTCGATGCGGAGCTTTTTGTTGATGCGCGCCTTAAGGAAGGGGCCAAACTGCTCGGCATCGCCGCGGATAAAGGTGTCCTTAGGGATAGTCACGCCCTGGTCGGCGAACATGGCTACAAAGATGCGCTCGCCGTCGAGTACGTGGTCGAGCTTCTCAAACGGGAAGAACTGCGACTTGCCGCTCTTGCCCCAAACCATCAGGCCGTCCTCGTTGGCAGCGACGCGGCGATAGCGGCCACCCATGGACTCGTCGGCCTCGACGGCGTCGATAAAGTCACGGGCGAGCGTGTGGTGCAGGTTTTTGCTCCACCAGGCCAAAAAGGCGCCGAATACGATCAGGACGACGCCAAACTTGATCCAGTTACCGCCGGCCACCAGCATGCCAATGCCGATCAGCGCGGCAATTGCCGCGGCGACATACAGCGAACCGCGACGCCTGGGCGAGGCGACCAGGCGGGCGAAGTCGGTGACCAGGTCGTTTTCGTACTGGTACTCGTTGAGGTACAGGATGCCGTCGTCGGCTGCGGCCTGCTCCTCGAGCGCGACCTCGACCTGGTCGGCTGCTTCGGAGGGGACGAGGTTGCTCTCTGCGTCTGCCATGCTCTTTGGACTCCTATCGCGGCGGGCTCGCCGTACGGGTTATTATGAATGCAGTATGCCGTGCGACCGCATGGCCGTCGCGGCAACAAGACTCAGTATACCCGGGGGAGCACCCATGGAATCGTTGTACCGAAAGTATCGCCCGCTCACCTTCGACTCCGTGGTGGGCCAGCAGCATATCGTCTCGACGCTCGAGCACGCCATCACCGAGGGGCGCCTGTCCCACGCATACCTGTTCTGCGGACCGCGCGGCACGGGCAAGACCACCATGGCGCGCATCCTTGCCAAGGCGCTGCTGTGCCGTAATGCCGAGGCAGCGCGCGCCGAGGGCGCAAGCGGGTGCATGCCCGACGGCACCTGTGAGGAGTGCGAGCTCATCGCCGAGGGCAACCACCCCGATGTCTACGAGCTCGATGCCGCAAGCCGCACGGGCGTGGACAATGTGCGCGAGGAGATCATCAACTCCGTCAACTTTGCCCCGGTGCGCGGCAAGTACAAGATCTATATCATCGACGAGGTTCACATGCTCACGACGGCGGCGTTCAACGCGCTGCTCAAGACGCTCGAGGAGCCGCCGGCACACGTGATCTTCGTGCTGTGCACCACCGACCCGCAAAAGATTCTGGAGACCATCCTCTCGCGCTGCCAGCGCTTCGATTTTCATCGCATCGGCAACGAGGATATCGAACATCGCTTGTCCTACGTGTGTGAGCAGGAGGGCTTCGATTACGACGACGAGGCGCTGACCATCGTGGCGCGCCATGCCAAGGGCGGTATGCGCGACGCGCTTTCCACGCTGGAGCAGCTGAGCGTTTTTGGCAACGGCGCCGTGCATGCGGACGATGCCCGCTCGCTTTTGGGCGAGGTTTCGGACCAGATCCTGGGCGAGTTTGCCCGCGCTATTGCCGAGCGTGATATTGCTGAACTCTATGGGCTCATTCGCGCACAGGTCGAGGAGGGCAATGATCTGCTTGAGCTGACGCGCGACCTGGTGGCGCATGTGCGCGACGTGTATGTGGCCTGCGTTGCCGGTGCCCGTGCCGAGCTGTTTGAGGGCGGGGCCGAGCAGGCCGAGGCGCTTGCTGCCGAGGCTGCTGCCTTTGGCGAGCATCCGGCCGACCGTCTGGCCCGCGTGCTGACGGTGCTCGACGATGCCGCGTTGGAGATGAGGGGCGCGAGCGACGTGCGCCTGGTGCTCGAGATCGCCTGTACGCGTCTGGCGCGTCCCGAGGCCGATTTAACGATTGAGGCTTTGGCCGAGCGCGTGGCACGCTTGGAGGCCATGGTTGCCAACGCCGCCGTTCCGGCGAGCGTGGCTGCTGCTCAAGCGAGTGCGCCTGCGGCTGTCGCGGCTGCGCCTGCGACGACACAACAACCGACGCTGATCTCGGGTGCCCGAGCTGCTACTCCCGCGGCGACTGCCGCCCCCGCTGCTACGCCCGCGCATCAGGGTGGCATGCCTTGGGACCGCGGCGCTGCTGTTCCGGCGGCCCAGCCTGCGCCCAAGTCCGCAGCTCCGGCTCCCGCGCCCAAACCTGTAACGCCTGCACCTCAACCCGTTGCGGCTCCGGCTCCCGCGCCTGCTGCATCGACCGTGCCGGTGTCCAAGTCCAACAACGCCGCTCAGGTTGCCGCCGCCGGTGCTGCCGAGACCCCCGCGGTCGAGGACGCTGGCGAGCTCCAGCGCAAATGGGGCGAGGTCGTCGAGCGCGTCAAGGCCCAACAACCTTCTTATGCGGCTCTCCTGTTGAACGCTCGCGCTACGGCAGACGATGGTTCTAAGCTCACGGTCTCGTTCCCTACGGCATTTGCTATCAAGATGCTCGGGCGTGCTGATACACAGGCGGTGTTTTTGCCGACAGTCAGTGCGGTTTTCGGTCGTCGCACCGTCGACTATGTCTTGGATGGGGGTGGCACGCCGGCTCCTCAACATGAGGAGCATTCTCCATCTGCACGGGCTGCGGCATCTGCGGACCCGCAACCCGTGTCCTCGGCGGCCCCTGCATCCTCGAACGCCAGCGCGATGCAGCCAAAAGCGGCACCGGTAGCGGCACCGACCCCGTCGGCGCCTGAACCCGCTGCGCCCAAACCGGCTGCTCCGGTCCCCGCGCCCAAGCCCGCTGCCGCGCCTGCGCCCGAGTCATCCGACCTGGCCAAGGCCCCCTGGCTGCGCTCCGACAACCCCGCTGGCGCCCCCGCTACGGGTAAGCTCCCGACCGAACCCGCGCCCCGAGCGCCCGAGCGCGCGTCCGCTTCCAAGACTCAGCCGTCTGCGCAGGCTGCGTCGTGGGAATCCGAGCAGGTGCCCTACGACGACGCCATGGTCGGCGGCTTCGCTGCCGATGCCGGCGGGGACGATCTTCCTCCGTTCGATGTGCCGGCCGCGGCGCCCGCGTCCAAGCCCGCTGTAACCGCCCCCAAAGAGGAGGACGCCCCCGCTGCCCCTTGGGAGTCCAACCCCGGCGCCGGCAGCCCCTTCGGCCACCAGGGCGCAGCCCCGAGCATCCCGCAGACCGAGGACGAGGCCAAAGCCCTCATCCGCAGCGTCTTCGGCCAGTCCACCATCTTCAAGCCGGTGGAGTAACCGTGTGGGCGGGTATACTGCTCAAGAAGAGACTTCTTTGCTTTGAACGGCGCTCGCTGGACTTAGGGCTTCTGATCCTTCGGGGAATCCTTGTCCGGGCGCATTTGTGTTTCGGACATGCGTAGCGTGGTGCCGCGTATATCGCATTCGAGCAGACAGGCGCGTGACGGTCGGCCTAGGATGCTGAGGTCGATACGATACGTCGCATGGCTGTCCGTGTACTCGACTTGCTCGGCGTTGACGGTTGCTCCGATTGTAAATAAAGAGCCCAGTTCGGCATCGACAATCTTGGAGTCCTTTATCTTGACCTTGAACTCTTGGTAGAGGGACGGGCTATTGTAGTAAATGGTTCGGGTTCCGTCGGTGCACTCATCGGTCGCTTCCCATTTGACGATCGGCTGGTCCGAGCTGGCTATCAGTAGCTCTGCTCCAAAAGCTACGGCGTGGGTGATGACAACCAACAATGCCCAGCCGACAAAGAGATAGAGAACCGCATATGCAACGGGGTGTTTTGAGCGGATGTTTTGGAGTACGGCTGGGACATTCACGAGGGCACCTCCAAATTGTCATCTATGACAATCAAATTATACCCAGCCGCCATGCGTGCCGCCTCGAGCAGCGGCTCGGCATTTTGCCATTTAGTGGTACGCATTAAATGTCGGATTCCGGTTCTACGAGATTTAGCTTTCAATATTATGCAGATGCGAATTATTCAACTTTGCATAATCTTGGGCGTGCGTCACGCTCAAGGACATGTATATCAACTGAGGGAACACGCCCGCCCCGTTCGCTGGCCTCACGCCGTGGTACGATTTTTGAGTTTGAAAGTTCCGCCGCGCCCCGGCTGCCCTTGCAGCTTGTCGCGCGGCCGCACGTAAAGGAGCCATCATGGCCGGTATGAACATGCAGCAGATGATGAAGCAGGCTCGCAAGATGCAGGAGCAGCTTGCCGCCGCGCAGGAGAACCTCAAGTCCCAGACCGTCGACGCCTCTGCCGGCGGCGGCATGGTCAAGGTGACCGTCAACGGCGAGATGGAGCTCGTCAGCCTCACCATCGATCCCGATGCGCTCGATCCCGAGGACGTCGATATGCTGCAGGACATGATCATGGCTGCCGTCAACGAGGCCGTTCGCGGCGTCAACGAGCTCGCCAACAAGCAGATGGGCGCCATCACTGGCGGCCTCAACATCCCGGGCATGCCGTTCTAAGACGCGCATATATATGAGTGCCAACCATAGCCTGCAAAAATTGCTCGATGAGCTGGGCCGCCTGCCGGGCATTGGCCCCAAGTCGGCTCAGCGCATCGCCTATTACCTGCTCGAGGCCGATGCCGAGGAGGCGCGTCGCCTGGCCGAGGCCATCCTGGAGGTTAAGCAGGAGGTTCACTTTTGCAGCCGCTGCTTTAACTACGCCACGGCCGACGAGTGCTCCATCTGTCAGGATTCGATGCGCGATACCACTCGCATTTGCGTGGTGGGCGAGCCGCGCGATGTCCAGGCGATTGAGCGCACGGGCAGCTACCATGGTCTCTACCACGTATTGGGCGGCGTGATCAGTCCCATGGACAAGATTGGCCCCGAGCAGCTGCACATTCGTGAGCTGTTGGCGCGCTTGGGGCACGAGGATATCCACGAGGTCATTATCGCCACCAACCCCAATATCGAGGGCGAGACCACGGCGAGCTACCTGGCGCGTACCATTAAGCCGCTGGGCGTTGAGGTGTCGCGTCTGGCGAGCGGCCTTCCCGTGGGCGGCGACCTGGAGTATGCCGACGAGCTTACGCTTGGGCGCGCCATCGAGGCCCGTCGCACGATTTAGGTGGCGAGCCTGCTCCTGCCGTATGTCTTCATCGCGACGCACGGGGTAGTCATAATTCCCCGTGCGACTGTAAGTTTGTTGTACAACAAAGATGCTTTGTATCCGCTTATCGCATGGATGCTTCCACTCGCATCCTTAATTTGCCCATTCGTTGCGCAACCTTTTGGGTTCGCTGATACACTCAAATATGGATTCGAATGAATGCGCCGCTCCCGAGCGGCGTGTTTTTGTTGGAGGAGAACGCATGCGGCCCGGTGGCACTCAGACAAAGCGCGGCGCCGCGGTGCGCATGCGACGCCGACTGGGCTTGGCGCCGCGGGCGTACGCACTGCTGTCTTGCTCGCTGGTGCTGGTCATAGCTGGCGTTTCTGCCTATGGCATGACCGTGCCGTCCATGATGCAGACACATGCCGCACGCGAACCGCACGTGGGGCATGAGGTCAAAAGTGATCTGGGCACCACGACTGGATATGCTTGGGCAAGTGTGGTCGCGCATATTGTGTTTGGCGCCGACGACGCGGACGGCGCCGAGGCCCCGGACAACGAAGTCACGCTTGCCAATGGCAAAACCATCGTGCTCACCAACACCAAGATCATCGATCGGTTGTCCAACAATAGCGTGGCGGCAACGGTGAATAAGGTCGAGCGGCAGAAGGAGCAGGACGCCCAGCAGTCCGGAAAGCCCGGTAGCTCGGATACTTCTGGCTCCGGCTCGGATTCGTCGAGTTCGGGCGGCGGCTCTGGGCCGGGTTCCTCTGCCGGAGGGTCTGGAAACGGCGGCTCGACGGGCGGCAACGCTGACAACGATGCAAACTCCGGTGGCCTTTCCGCTGCTGAGGAAGAGAGCATTCACAGTTGGCTTGTGACCAAGTACAACATGCTCGACGGCTATGTTTCTCGTGCCAATGACGTGGTCTCGACCTATAACTCTACGGGAGATTCCAGGCCGTGCGACAGCCTGGTCGGGGAGATGTTTGTCATTCGAGCCGAGTTCGGTCGTCAGACATTCTCGCCCCGGTCAAAGTGGTATCAGCAGTATGCCAATCTGTGGGGCTGTTACACCAACCTATGTCAATGGGTCGGCCATTACGGCGATGATGACGTCGCGCTCGGTAACTTCAACAATAACGTGGCGGCGCTTGCCCTATGATGACCGATCTTGCATCCACCACACCACAATCGCTCGGTCGCGATCCCATGGTCGGCTTGCGCCTGGCGCGTGTCGACGGGTTTGAGCCGGCCATTGCGCTCGGTCAGGACGAACTGCCTGCCTATCTGCGTCGTTTTACGATGCTGTTTGCCGACGATGCCACCATGCGCCGTGGCGGTATCGGCCGCGTGACGCGTGCCGTCAACGCCCAAGGCGAGGCCGTGGCACTCAAACAGCTCATCTTGCCGACGCGCGATGAGTTCGACGACGATGCCGCCCATGAGGCGCTGGTCGCCAAGTTCAAAGCGGCATTTCGCGAGGAATATGAATGCCATCGCGCCCTTTCGGGCCTTAAGGGCTTTCCCCGCCTCTATGGCTGGGGCGAGGTTGACGGTGTGCCTGCAATTGTCATGGAATGGGTCGAGGGCGAGACGCTCGCCCGCTTGCGCTCGCGCTTTGCCGTGGACGATGCCGGCCGCCTATCGCCGCTTGTGGCGGCGCGCTTGGGGCGCGACCTGTTCGACCTGCTCTGCCGCATGAGCCTGGTGGGGGAGGGCTTTGTCCATCGCGATATCTCGCCCGCTAATATTATGGTGCGTACGGCGCGCCTGCCGCTTGACCGGCAGCTTGCCGAGGGCACCTTTGACCTGTGCCTGATCGACTTTGGCTCGTCGCTGGCGCTCGAGCCTGCGTCGGCCGTGGCCGGTACCGGCGGCAAGGCGTCGTTTACGGAGCGCTATGCCACGCTGCGTCGCGCGACGGTTGCCTATGCCCCGCCCGAGATGCTCACCGACGATATTCCCGACCTGCGCGCTTTGCGTATGTCGCCGGCGATCGACGTCTATGCCGCAGCAAGCACGGTTTACGAGCTCATTGCCGGCGCCGCGCCATACGAAGCCGCGCCGAGCACTTCGGGCACCTCGGGTTCGCGCAAAAAGACGCGCGACATCGCCAGCCCCTACCGTCTCAAGATGGACACGCTGCCCGACTATCCCATTGGTGCCCATGCGCCCGGTTGCGATTTGACTCAGCTGCTTCGTCGTGAGCCCGATGTGGCGCTCGCTGCGGCCGAGCAGGCCCAGCAGCTGGGGCTTGAGCCGGATTCCGAGGAGCTACGCGATGCGCTGGCGTTTGTCGATGCCCAGCTGTTCGACGTGGTGATGGCCTGTCTGTCCAGCCATCAAAAAGATCGTCCCGAGCCGGCGGCGGTCGAGGCGGCGCTCTCGGCGTTTTGTGACCACTATGCGCAAAATGTCGGTCGTTCGCTCCGCGGCGAGCCGCTCACGCCGTGCCCCATGGATGCGTCTGGCCGCGCGGTTCGTCGCGCGCTGATGGTCGGCGCGACGGTCGTCTGTGGCGTGGTTTGGGCTGTGGTCGTGGTTTCGGCCGCGCTGCTGGCGTCGGGCGCTCGCGTGACGGCGACTTTGGGATCGCTCGTGTGGTCTGGGTCGCTACCGGGTATTATTGCCGCACTGGCGTTGGCGCTGCCAGGCATAGCCGGCGTTGCCGCGGGGGCACTTGCGCGCGATCGGCGCTCGGGCTTCCTGCAGGGTGTGCTTGCGCTTTCTGCCTGCGAGGTTCCGGTGCTGGTTGTGGCTGCATGTAGCGTATTTTCCCAACGCGCCGTGATGGGCGGCCTTGTTGCCGCTCTGGTTGCAACCTATACGCTTACGTGGTTTTTGCTTGCGATGGGCTTTGCCTTTGAACTTCCCGTTTCGGCACCGCGACGCACAAAAGCCCAGATGGCGACTCCGCTTGCCGGTGGAGCCGCAGCTGTCCGTACTTTTGGCGGACCTGTCGAAGTATCGTCCGATTCTATTTCTACGACCAAGGAGGCCTAGGTCATGGCATCTCAAGTTGAGCTCACCCCATGCGGGGCAATGTTTGACATCTTTAAGCGCGCAGCGCATCTGAGCCATATCGAGCTGTGCGGCTTGGTACTTTCGTCCCGTCCGCTCGCCGACGGCCGCAGCCCGCAGAGCCGAGCCGCCGATCGCTCTTGGGTTTCCCGCTTTATCGTTCGCGCGCCGGTCGGCACGCTTCAGCAGCGCTACTTTGCCGAATACGGTACCTCGGCTGCGCGTATTATGTCGCAACTGGCCCTGCGCCAGCGCAATCCCATGGACTCCACGGCTGTGATCAATATGGTGTGCGGTCCTGCAGGTGAACCGATGGTACGCGCGCTCGAAGAGTGCCACCAGGACACGAATCTCTATCGCAACGCGCTCGATCGCCTGTCCCAGGCGGCGGAACTCATGCCCGCCGAGCGCGCCGAGGCCGTGCTGGTGCTGTTTGTCGCCGTCGGTTGTTCGGCGGATGTGCGGTCCTCGGTGAACTATGCCATCGACTACGCACACGCGACCTGTGGCGGAGGCACATCCACGCCGCGTTCGCTTGGCATGTCGCTGACTGCGGGCGAACGCGAACCCGCCCCGGCGCACCCTTTGGGCTTGCTGCGCGTGCAAAACAGTTTTGTCGTGAGCGCCCCGCGCTGGATTCAGCCGAGTGAGCAGGGTGTTGAGATTGGCGCGCTGGCCACTGGTGAGGGCGATATTACCGACGTCGGCGACGATGTCTCGGCCCGCCATGCCCATATCTGGTGCGATGCTCAAAATATCTGGCACGTCGAGGACTTGTCGTCCACCAACGGAACCGTGGTGGTAAACGGGGCCACGCGCGTTTGCATTCAGGTCGAGCCCGGCCGTTCCGCCCAGCTCAATCCCGGCGACGAGCTCAAGCTCGGCGAATCCACTACCTACGCCATCCTCTTCGGTGCCCTCTAGCCAGTCCCGCCAAATGGTCCCTCCGTCCCCAAGGGATCATTTTGCTCCCGGCAGTCACCCGAGGTAAACCTTTACCGCCCGCCTATATTTGCCGAAATTACACTTGACGGCGGGGTACAATAAACCCGCATGCGGATTTCCGTTGCGGGTGCCTCCCATCGC
>DXMB01000048.1:0-17453 GCA_019414425.1 Collinsella sp. | reverse complement strand
CCGACACATCGCGCGTCGCAGGACAAATGCTCATGGAAATAAGAATGGGCACGGCACGAATAATCAACAACGCCACGATAAAGCCCGCGAGCAAGCCCGGGCGCGACGCCACGGCCGTCAGGTCGATCTTTGCGCCCGACACGGTAAAGAACACCGGAATCAAAAAACCGTAGGCCAGACCGTCGAGCTTGGTCTCGAGCGTATGGTTGCCCTCGGGGATGATATAGCGCAGGACAAAGCCAGCGGCAAAAGAACCCAACACGATGTCGAGATCAAAGACAGCCGAGAATGCCACGAGCGTGACCAGGATGAGCACCGTCAGGCGCACGAAGGTCTGCGACGTGGTATCGGCGCGCTCCTCAACAAATGCAAAGAAGCGGCTGCCGACGCGCTTGGAGCGGCTCGGGACCACGGCCAGCAACACGCAAACCACCGCAAACAAGCCAAGGATAACGAGCGTTTGGATGCCAGTGCGGGCAGACAACAGCACCGACATGGCGAGCACGGGACCGAGCTCGCCCCAAGTGCCATACGCGAGAATCGAGTCGCCCACGCGCGTGCCGGTGAGCGAGCGCTCACGCATGATGGGCACAAGCGTACCGAGCGCCGTCGAAGTGAGGGCAAGCGTCACGGCGATACCGTCGAAATGACTGACTGAGAACCACGGGGTAAAGCGCACGGCAAGCCAGGCGATACCAAACGTGACGACCCACGTCGCCAAGCCGTAGCGCCCCTCGACGCCCGTGATGCTCTTGGGGTCGATCTCAAAGCCGGCAAGCAGGAACAAAAAGGCCAGGCCCAGCTCGGACACCAGCGAGACCTCAGCATCTACATGGATGACGCCGAGCATATGGGGTCCCAGTACCGCGCCGAGCACGAGCAAAAAGACCGTCTCGGGAACGGGTTTTCCGGGAATCGCCGAGGCGATAAAAGGACTCGCAAAGGCCACGAGTGCGATGATGGCGAGCGAAACGAATGCCATGTGATGCCTTTCTCTTGTTTGCGCTTCACTGTAGCACCCTCGCCGTCCTCAACGCGCCGCGAGCTGTCGTATCATAGTGAGGTTTACAAACATGTGGCTCAAGGCGACCGCAGGGCAGACCCCGCAAACCGACCGCTGCCGCATACCGTACCGTACGCCCAACCGATCAGGAAGGCAGGAACCAATGGTCTCTCGTATCTACGTGGAGAAGAAACCCGGGTTCGACGTCGAGGCTCAGCAGCTCAAGGGCGAGCTGACCGAAATTCTCGGCATCAAGGGCATCGAGGCCCTGAGGATTATCAACCGCTACGACGTCGAGGGCATCGACAAGGAGCTTTTCCGGTCCTGCGTGCCGACCGTCTTTAGCGAGCCCCAGGTCGATGTGACCTACGACGAGCTCCCCGCAAGCGATGGCGCCGTCTTTGCCGTCGAATTCCTGCCTGGCCAGTTTGACCAGCGCGCCGACTCCGCCAGCGAGTGCGTGCAGCTCATCAGCCAGGGCGAGCGCCCCGCCGTGCGCTCCGCCAAGGTCTATATGATCTCGGGCGCTCTGGACGAGGCCGCCATCGATGCCATCAAGCACTACGTGGTGAACCCCGTCGAGGCGCGCATCGCCTCGCTCGACCTGCCCGAGACGCTGTACATGGAGACCCCCGAGCCCCAGCCCGTCGAGGTGCTCGACGGTTTCCGCGAGCTCGACGAAGCCGGCCTTGCCGCCTTTATTTCCGAGCGCGGCCTTGCCATGGACGAGGCGGACATCGCCTTCTGCCAGCAGTACTTCCGCGATGAGGATCGCGACCCCACCATCACCGAGATCCGCGTGATCGACACCTACTGGTCCGATCACTGCCGCCACACCACCTTCGGCACCGTCCTGGACGACGTGACGATCGACGACGCCGTGGTGCAGCAGGCCTTCGACCGCTACATGGAGATGCGCCACGAACTCGGTCGCGACACCAAGCCCGTCTGCCTCATGGACATGGGCACCATCGGCGCCAAGTACCTCAAGAAGACCGGCGTCATGACCGATGTCGACGAGTCCGAGGAGATTAACGCCTGCACCGTCAAGGTGAAGGTCGATGTCGACGGCGAGGACCAGGACTGGCTGTTCCTCTTTAAGAACGAGACCCACAACCACCCGACCGAGATCGAGCCCTTCGGCGGTGCCGCCACCTGCGTGGGCGGTGCCATCCGCGACCCGCTGTCGGGCCGCAGCTACGTGTACCAGGCCATGCGTGTCACCGGCGCCGGCGACCCCACCGTCCCCGTGTCCGAGACGCTCGAGGGCAAGCTGCCGCAGCGTAAGCTCGTGACCACTGCTGCCGCCGGCTACTCCAGCTACGGCAACCAGATCGGCCTTGCCACCGGTCAGGTCAACGAACTCTATCACCCCGGCTACGTCGCCAAGCGCATGGAGGTCGGCGCCGTCGTGGGCGCTACCCCGGCAAACCACGTGCGTCGCGAGTGCCCCGCCCCCACCGACAAGATCATCCTGTTGGGCGGCCGCACCGGCCGTGACGGCATCGGCGGTGCCACCGGCTCCTCCAAGACCCAGAACACCGAGTCCATCGAGACATCGGGCGCCGAGGTCCAGAAGGGCAACGCCCCGGTCGAGCGCAAGCTGCAGCGCCTGTTCCGCCGCGGCGATGCCTGCCGTCTGATCAAGCGCTGCAACGACTTTGGCGCCGGCGGTGTCTCGGTCGCCGTAGGCGAGCTTGCCGACGGCCTGTATGTCGACCTTGATACCGTGACCAAGAAGTACGACGGTCTTGACGGCACCGAGCTCGCCATCTCTGAATCCCAGGAGCGCATGGCCTGCGCCGTCGCCGACGGTGACGTCGAGGAGTTCATGGGCTACGCCGCCGAGGAGAACCTGGAGGCGACCGTTATCGCCGAGGTTACCGCCGAGCCGCGCATGCGCATGGCCTGGAACGGCGTCGCCATCGTCGATCTGTCCCGCGAGTTCCTCAACTCCAACGGTGCGCCCAAGCACCAGGTCGCCCACGTCTGCGCCCGCAGCGTGTGGCAGCCCAGCTGGGCCGGTACCACGCTCGCCGAGCGCATGACCTCGCTCGTCACCGACCTCAACGTCGCTTCCAACAAGGGCCTTTCCGAGCGCTTCGACTCCACCATCGGCGCCGCGACCGTGCTTATGCCTTTTGGCGGCAAGACGCAGCTCACCCCGAGCTCGGCCATGGTCGCCAAGTTCCCCGTGGACGGCGAGACCACCACGGCGAGTGCCATGGCATGGGGCTTCAACCCCTATTTGATGGAGGCCGACCAGTTTGCGGGCGCCTACCTGTCCGTGGTCGAGTCCATCGCCAAGCTCGTTGCCGCCGGCTTTGAGCACAAGCGCGCCTACCTCTCCTTCCAGGAGTACTTCGAGCGCCTGCGCACCGAAGCAGAGCGCTGGGGCAAGCCCATGGCTGCCGTCCTGGGTGCCCTTATGGCCCAGGTCGACCTGGGTGCCGGCGCCATCGGCGGCAAGGACTCCATGAGCGGTTCGTTTGAGGACGAGGCCGGCGAGCTCAACGTTCCGCCGACCCTGATCAGCTTCGCCGTCGCCGTGGGCAAGGCCGCCCGCTCCGTCTCGCCCGAGTTCAAGGGCCTCACGCACCGCGTCGTCCGCATCGCCCCCGCCACCTATGGCGAGGACTACCGCCCCGATGCTCAGCAGCTGCTCGCCGCGTTTGACGCCGTCGAGGCGCTCACTGCTACCGGCAACGCCCTGGCCATCTCCACGCCCGGCTACGGCTGCGGCGCCGAGAGCCTCTTTAAGATGTGCGTCGGTAACCAGATCGGTATCGAGCTTGCCGAGGATGTAGACGTGGAGAGCCTCTTCACCCCGCTCTACGGCAGCTTTATTGTCGAGCTCGCCGAGGATGCCGAGCTGCCCGAGGTCGCCGACGGCGTTGTCGTCGAGCCCCTGGGCACCACCGTCGAGGGCTATGTCATCGACACCGGCTCCGAGGTCATCGAGCTCGCCGAGCTCCAGGAGGCCTGGGAGAGCGGCATCGAGGGCGTCTTCGCCTACCGCAGCGCCGGCAAGACCCCCGAGGTCGAGACCATCGACTTCCGCGCCAAGGATATCCACGTGTACGGCGGCGCCAAGATCGCCCGCCCGCGCGTGATCATCCCCGTGTTCCCCGGCAACAACTGCGAGTACGACAGCGCCCGCGCCTTCCGTGCCGCCGGTGCCGAGGCCGACACCTTCGTGATCAACAACCTCACGCCCGAGGCCGTCGCCGAGAGCACCCGCGAGCTTGCCCGCCGCATCCGTGCAAGCCAGATCGTTATGATCCCCGGCGGCTTCTCGGGCGGCGACGAGCCCGACGGCTCTGCCAAGTTCATCACGGCGTTCTTCCGCGCTCCCGAGGTCACCGAGGCAGTCCGCGACCTGCTCAAGGCCCGCGATGGCCTGATGCTGGGCATCTGCAACGGCTTCCAGGCCCTGATCAAGCTCGGCCTGGTGCCCTACGGCGACATCGTCGACGCCACGCCCGATGCGCCCACGTTGACGTTCAACACCATCGGTCGCCACCAGAGCCGTCTGGTGCGCACCCGCATCTCGTCCAACTTGTCCCCGTGGCTGTCGCAGTGCAGCCTGGACGACCCCTACACCGTCGCCATCAGCCACGGCGAGGGCCGCTTTGTCGCCAATGACGAAGTGCTCGCCCAGCTGATCGCCAACGGCCAGGTCGCCACGCAGTACGTGGGCGAGAACGGCAAGCCCAGCATGGATCTCTCCGTCAACCCCAACGGCTCCGCACTCGCCATCGAGGGCATCACGAGCCCCGACGGCCGCGTCCTGGGCAAGATGGGCCATGCCGAGCGTCGCGGCGACAACCTGTACCGCAACGTGCCCGAGCATGTCCCCGGCGATAAGTTCATGCCGATCTTTGAGAGCGGCGTGGCCTACTTCGCTTAAACCTTTCCCATCGGGTACAATCCCCTCGGGTAACAACACCCGCCACCGACACATCCGGTGGCGGGTTCTTTTTTTGCTTCGCGCATGCAGGAAGGACATCATGGAAAGCCGCAAGCCGTATCTCGCCACCCTGCCCGGACTCATCCTGGGCTGTCTTGTTTGCTGTGCACTCTGGGGATCGGCCTTTCCCTGCATCAAGATCGGCTACGCACTCTTTGGTATCCCGGCGCACGATAGCGCCTCGCAGCTGCTCTTTGCGGGCTTGCGCTTCACGCTTGCCGGCGCCCTGGTTATCGTTGGGATGAGTGCGGCCCAACGCCGCCCCCTCATTCCGCAGGCTCGCGACATCAAGCCCATCTTTGTCTTGTCGCTCTTCCAGACTATCGGGCAGTACTTCTTTTTCTATCTGGGCCTCTCGCGCGCCAGCGCCATGTCGAGCTCCATCATCGAGGCCAGCGCCAACTTCCTCGCAATCCTCTTTGCCGCCCTGGCATTTCACACCGAGAAGCTCAATACGGCCAAGGTGCTTGGCTGTGCGCTGGGCTTTGCCGGCGTCGCGCTCGTCAACCTCTCGGGCGCAGATGGCACCTTTGGCTTCAGGCTCGATGGCGAGGGCTTTATCCTAGCCTCCACTGTCGCGGGTGCTCTTTCGACCTGCCTGATCGGCATCTTCTCGCGCAAACACGACGGCGTCTTGCTTGCCGGGTGGCAGTTCTTGGTCGGCGGCCTGGTCCTCACCGCCATCGGCTTTTTGATGGGTGGCGCGCTCTCCCCCACGGCGATTGCCCCTGCCATCGCGCTCATCATCTACATGGCGCTTATCTCCGCGGTCGCCTACTCGCTGTGGTCGCGCCTGCTTGCCGTCAACCCCGTCAGCCGCGTCTCGGTCTTTGGCTTTATGAACCCCGTCTTTGGCGTGCTGCTGAGCGCGCTGCTGCTCGGCGAGGGTGCTGGCACGAGCCCCGTCACCGTCATGGTGGCTCTGCTCTTGGTCTGCGGCGGCATCATCATCGTCAACAGGCCCAAAAAGGCCTAATGAACTGCCCTTATTTAGCAGAGCGGATTCACATACTTTAGTTTAATGGAGTACATCGGAGAGCCGAGGGCCGCCACGCACGCCAGCGTGTGCCCCTTTTCCTAGCGTATCTGAACGCCGGTTTTCTTCTTCTCGCGCTTTACGCGGTAGAGCTCCGCGTCGGCAGCACGAAGCAAGTCTTGCCAGGTATCGACGCCATCACCAACCCGTGCGTAGCCGATGGACATCCGCAACAGATACGGAACCTCGGCGCGCGCGAGCTCATCGTTGATTGTCGCGCACAGATGCATGATATCCTGTTCCGCCACTGCCTTTTGGAGCACCACGAACTCATCGCCACCATAACGTGCGATAAAGCCGCCAGACGCCGAGCAGACTTCTTTGAGCGCAGCGGATATGACCTGAAGAGCGTGGTCGCCCTCCACATGCCCATAGCGATCGTTAATCTGCTTAAAGCCGTCGGCGTCCATCATAAGCAGATATACATCTTCGGCCTGATCCACATTTGAGAAGAGCGACAGCATATAGGTCTCAAAACGGTTGCGATTGTTAAGTCCAGTCAACGGGTCGGTCGAGATGAGCTGCTCCTGGTAGATGATGTAGAGCAGCAACATGCTAATCATTATGCCGACACAAAGGCCGGGCACCGAGTATACGACCTGAAAGGTACCGCCCACCAGGGCCGGAATGGCGAAAAATGCCAAGGTTCGATAGATGGCCTTCGTCTGCAGGCTCTCGACCCTGCGAGATTGCACAAATGCATGCAGGGACGTATGTATAACGTAACAGTAGCTGACGATGGGCTGGATCATATAGGCAAAGCCGCGACGATACACGCCCTGCGAATCGATATAGAACAGGGCGTGCGTCCAGTAACTGGTAAACGCCAGCACGACCACCAGAGCCGTAGGCAACGCTACAAGCACCACCCTATAGCGCGAGGTCAAAAGGCGAGAACCCTGCACCGCCTCGGAATAGATAAACCAAATGAGACACGCGATAGCAAAGAGCGAAAACGAAACCGCGTTGGAAATCCAGTTGGCAGCAATGCCCAACGTGCCGTCCACGCCGTCCGAAAGCGTCCAGATCATATCGAATAATATGTACGCGGCAGAGGTGTAGCCAAGCATGCTAAACAATAGCTGCTGGGTGCTCGAGAACAAGGAGCGACGACTTCGCACGGCAAGCCCGATAAGAACAATCATGCATAGCACGAATATCTCAATCTTGAGTGCCTTAACCACTAGCGCCATCCCTCCAATACCCAAGTGGTCAGAATCGCCCAATTCGAATCAGGGCAATAAACACCCCTTTACTCCGCAGGGGTAAAGGGGATAATAGCAGAGCGCCCGAACATCACTGCAAAACAGTTTCTGTTCGGGCGCCCATACGGCGCGAATTGCACACGCCGGCATCATTGATGGGTATCGATTGCTACTCGCCATCGATGTCAGTCGCGACGGCTTCCTCGATGGCCTCGACACCGACAGGCGACAGATCCTCCTTGCCTTGGCAGAACTTCTTGTCGACCCAGCCAGTCAGAATCGGAGCCATGATCGCCGTGATGATAACGGCGGTGGCGATCTGAGCGTACGCGGTGGGCGCAAGCTCGGCGTAGCGCGGTGCGACCTCGGCGAGGGCAACCGGTGTGGTCATAGCCGTGCCGGCGATGGTGGAGCAAGCAACGGCGGCCTTGCCGTTGCCGCCGCACAAGCGCTCGAAGGCAAAGGTGATGGGGCCAACGATAAAGAGGGTGATGAGGCCCAGAAGGATGCCCGAGATGCCGCCGGTGATGAAGCTCGAAAGGCTCATGGACGCACCGAGCTGAAATCCGATGACGGCAATCGCGGGATTGGCACCGGGAACCAGCAGGTTCTTGATAAACGGGAACAGGTTGCCCAGAACCATGCCAATAACGAGTGGCAAGATGGAGCCGATAATGGTGCCAATGGGAATGTTGGCGAGGCCGGAAACACCGAGGATGATCATCGTGACGGCGGGGCCAGCCGTAAAGAACAGGATACCGACGGCGCCCTGCTCGGACTCATCGCCGAACTCGCCCATGATGCCCGTATAGAGCGCCATGTTGCAAAACGTGATGCCGCCGATGATAGACACGGAGCTCAGACCCAGGAAGTTGTCGTTAAAGAAATATGCCACGCCCAGGCCGAGAGCCGCTGCGACGACCAGCTTGGGGATCAGCACAACGATACCGGTCTTGATGGCACCCGGCGTGGACTTAAAGCTGATGCCGGCGCCCACAAACAGCAGGATCGCGGCGACGATGGTATTGGAGCCACCGCGGCAGGCAGCCGTAAAGAAGCCGCCGATCTCAAAAACCTGCAGGCAGAAGGTGTTGAGCAAAAGACCGACGATCATCGGATAGATCATGATGTCGCCCGGGATGCGCGGGACCTTGAATTTCTTTTGCTCGTTGGCGGTCGCTTCCTGTGCCATGAAACCCCCATTTCCGCTGACGGGGTACAAAAGCCCACGTCACACTTTGCTACAGTAAAGTTTGACCATGGTACCAGAAGAAATAGACCAGCTCGGTGAGAAATTCGATTCGTTGGACAGGGGCGCTAAACGTGCCCCGCTCTTATATGAGGCTCAAAACGATATAGAACACGATGCCCGAAACACAGCACCACAGCATCGATTTTGTCTTGACCGCCACGGCCACGACGCCGGCGGCCGCAATCCAGGGAACCAAGGCAGGCCAGAGTCCCGCGTCGAACGCGCCGGGGCTCACCAAGTCGTTGGCGACCAGCGCGGCAAAGGCAGCGGGCGGGATATAACCCAGGGCCTCGGTAATGCGGGGCGACAGCGTTCTCCCGCGCAAGGCGAACGCCGGCGCGATGCGAAAGAACGCGATAGCAGCCCACGACGACAGCCACAGAACCAAGAACTCGTTAACGGGCATCGCGGGCACCTCTTCCGTCTAATACAGCATCGCACGCCAGCGCAATGGTAATGCCGACCACGACGCTTGCCGGCACGGCAATATTCGCGAGGCCCAAGAACTTGCATACGGCGACGGACACCGCGCCCGAAACCGCCGCGACAACGTTGCCGCGCGACAGCCGCTGCGAAAAGAGCAGGCAGATAAAGAGCGAGGTGCAGACAAAGGCTGCAATGGCGGTGGGAACATCGACAACGGCGCCGACGATGGCGCCCATCGTACACGATACGCCCCATGTTGCGATAAGGATCACGTTGAGCACAAAGGACTCGCGCGGGCCCCAATCCTCCCCTTCAACCAACTTGGCAAGCGAGATGCCGTATGCCTCCTCGGTGAGCGTCGCGGCAACAGCCAGCGTCTGACGCTTCGAGGCACCCGTCAGATGCGGAGCGATCGATGCCGAGTAAAGAGCGAAGCGCGAGGAGATGGCGGCGACGCTCGCGATAATCGAAGGTGCCGGTACGCCCGCCAGCCAAAGATTGCAGATCATAAACTGGCCGCTGCCCGTCACAAACGTGCTGCTCAGAGCAAAGACCATCCAGGGCTCCATTCCCGTCTGCCCCATGATCATTCCGCACGGCGCGCCTATTGCAACATAGGTAAGCATCACTGGCCAGACGATTTTAACGATTTTGAGCACCATACGCTTCTCATCCTGACAAGGTCTCCGAGCCGCATGTGGCGACACGGCAGAATCATCATCCGACAGCAACCGAGTTCACCTACAATTGCCACCGGATCGAAAGACACAACTTTTTAGGAAGTCATTATGACAGCTATCGATCGAGACCGGGCGCGCGCGGCCTTCAAAAGCTACACCGATGCCTACGACGCCACTAACCCACGCATCGCGCTCAAAATCGAGCATACGTACCACGTGGCCGAGGCATGCGATGCCGTAGCGCGCGAGCAGGGCTGGTCGTCAGAAGATATTGACCTGGCATGGCTTTGCGGCCTGCTACACGATATGGGCCGCTTTGAGCAGTTGCGGCGCTGGGACACCTTTAAGGACGCCGAGAGCATGAGCCATGCAGCGCTGGGCATCGAGGTCCTCTTTGGCGAGAATCCCGCCGATGCACCCGCCGTAACGAGCATCCGCGACTTTATCGATGACCCGGCAGAAGATGAGCTCATCCGAGCGAGCATTGCCTATCACAGCGATTTTCGCCTGCCCACGGAACTCGACACCCGTACACGGAGCTTCTGCGAGATCGTGCGCGATGGTGACAAGATCGACATTATGCGCACCATCGCCGACAGCACCGTCGAGACCATCCTCAAGGTGGATGAGGACGCATTTCTCGCCAGCCACTTCTCGGCACCGGCGCTTACCGCCTTTGACGAGCACCGCTGCGTCGCACGCGATGAGCGCGATGAGCCCGCAGACTACCTGGTGGGACTCATCTGCTTTATGTTTGAGCTCGTCTACCCAGCGAGCCGCGCGCTGGCGCGCGAACAGGGCGATATCCACCGCCTGCTCGACGCGCCCTTTGGCATTACGCGGCCCTTTACCGACCCCGCCACGCAGGCAACCTGGAGCCGCCTAAAGGACGAGATGCGCGACTGGCTGACGCGCGCTTAGCGCTCAAGCTGAGCCAGCAGCTCCTCAACGATCTCAACGGCATCGCCGACGACCTTGTACTGGGCGGCACCAAAGATGGGGGCATCCGGGTCCTCATTGATGGCGACAATGCACTCCGCCCCACCGATGCCGGCGAGATGCTGGATAGCGCCCGAGACACCGATGCTCACGAGGAGCTTGGGCGAGACCGATACGCCCGTCTGGCCAATTTGGTGGCGATACTCCAACCAGCCTGCCTCCACAATGGGACGCGTGCAACCAAGCTCGGCACCCAGGGCACCGGCGAGCTTTCGCATCAGGGGCAGATTCTTCTTGGAGCCGATGCCGCGGCCCACCACGACCAGACGCTCGGCATCGGCAATTGAGGCCTGCTGTCCCCACTCCTCGGCGGGAATCGAGATCTCGACGCGGGCCTTAACGTCATCCGCAAGCACTACCTGGGTAATCGTGCCGGAGCGGCTATAGTCAAACTCGGGCGCCTTAAAGATGCCGGGGCGCACCGTTGCCATCTGAGGACGGTGGTTGGGGCAGATAATGGTGGCCATCAGGTTGCCGCCAAACGCCGGGCGCGTCTGCTGCAGCAGACCCGTCTCCGTATCCATAGAAAGCACCGTGCAATCGGCCGTAAGACCCGTCTGCAAGCGCACGGCCACACCGGGCGCCAGCTCGCGACCAAAGGCGGTCGCGCCGTACAGAATGGCCTCGGGCTTGCGCTCGGCTACCAAATCGCAGATCAAGCGAGCGTAGACCTCCGCGTCGTTCTGACGCAGGCGCTCGTCACGACAGACCAGAACTTCGTCCGCACCGGCGCAAATCAGATGCTCCAGGTCCCCGAGTGAGCCCTCGGGGCTCATGCCGACCAGTGCCACCAGACGGCAGCCGCGGGCATCGGCAAGCTCGCGCCCCTTGCCCATGAGCTCGAAGGCCACGGATGCAACGGCATCGTGCTCGTCAGTCTGCACGAAGATCCAGATGCCTCGATATGCGTCAAGGTCTGCCGCGCCGGCGGCCTCGTCGCGCTCAATCGAGATGGCGTTGACGGGGCAGGCGTCGACGCACCCACCGCACAGGATACAGCCGTCGGTTACGCGGGCACAGCGATTGGGGCGCTCACCCTCCACCACAATGCCGCCCGAGGCGCAGGCGCGAACGCAGCGACCGCAGCCGATACAGGCTTCGCTATCGATAATCAGCCCGCTCATCTATGCCATCCCCTCGATAATCTTGGCAAGTTTTACCGCCTGCTCGGACGCCGTTCCCTCGACGGCCTCGCACGTTTGGTCACGGTCGGGCACAAACGAGCGCACGACCTGCGTCGGTGATCCGGCAAGGCCGCAACGCGAGGGGTCGGCGTTTACGTCGGCAGCGCTGGCCACGCGCACGTCTGCATCCTCGGCCGCGCGAATACCGGCAATACTCGGCATGCGCAGCTGGCCAATCTCCTTGGCAGTCGTCATCGCACACGGCATCTCCAGGTACACCGTCTCCTCGCCGGCATCGCAGCCGTGAACGAGCGCCAGCGAGCCACACGTCGTAAATCCCGCGCTCTGCACACAGCTCACGTCGGTCACGCAGGGGACCCCAAAGGCGCCGGCCAGCTCGGGGCCGATCTGGGCCGTATCGCCGTCCACTGCCATCTTGCCGCAGATGAGCAGGTCAAAGTCCTCATCGAGTGCCTCGATGCCGCATTTGAGGGCATAGGTGGTGGCTAGGGTATCGGCGCCCGCAAAGGCGCGATCGGTCAGCAGCAGCGCGTCGTCGGCACCGCGGGCGATGCAGTCGCGCAGCAGCGATTCGGTCGCGGGGATGCCCATCGACACCACCGTCACACGCACGTCCATGCCAAAGCCGATAAAGTCGTCCTTCAGCGCTAGCGCACATTCGAGGGCACTTGCATCGAAGGGATTAATGACCGCCTGCTTGCCATCACGCACGATAGTATTGGTCTTGGGGTCCATCTTGACCTCGGTGCTTCCGGGCACCGCCTTGACGCACACCACCATATGGAAATCACTCATCTTCACGCGCCCCCTTTCTGGACGAGTTCATCCAAGAGCTTCTCCGTAAACAGGTTGCCGCGACCCAGCTGGCCGGCAGGATCGAGCTGGAGTTTGAGGCGCGCCGACTCAACCATGGCCTCGTGGCCGTACATCGTCTCCAAGAAGCCCGCCTTGATCTTGCCGACGCCGTGTTCTGCGGAGACGGCGCCGCCCATAGCCGTGACCTCGGAAGCCCACTGGGCAAAGAGTTCTCCGCCGCGGCGATAATCCTGCGCATCGCGCGGCAGGATGTTCACATGCAGATGGTTGTTACCGATGTGCCCCCAGGCGGCAGATTCAAGCCCACTTTCGGCCAACGTGCGGCGATAAAGGGCGATGACATCGGCCAGGCGCGCGTTGGGCACCGACATATCCGACCCCAGCTTGGTAATGGTGGGGTCGGTGCGGCGACGCTCGTCGATGAGCATGTTGACGCTCTCGGGCACCGCATGGCGGAAGAATCGCTGACACTCGCGATCGACCTCGGTGCGCGCGACCCATGTCGCATCGTCGCTGCCGCCCGCAAACTCGAGCACCCATCCCAGGTGGTACAGTTCCTCGGTCGCCTGGGCCTCGTCATCGCAATCGAGCTCCACGTAGACACAGACCTTGGCCTCTTTGTCGAGCGCCGGCAGCGAGGCAAACGCCGTCGACTGCTCGCGCTGGCGACGTAGAATATCCAGGGCGCCAGCATCGAAGTACTCGATGGCAGCCGCATGGGACAGGACAGGGCGCACGGAATCGGTAAAGGACACCGCCTTGTCCTCGCTATCGAAAAAGCAACTCACACCCCAAACGACCGCAGGCGCCGCCTGCAGGGCAATCTCGAGCTCGGTGATAACGCCGAGCGTGCCGCAAGCACCGATAAAGAGGTCGATGGCGTCCATTTCGTCCGCAACGAAATAGCCTGAGGCATTTTTTGTCTCGGGCATGGTATAGCCGGGAAGATCGAGCTCGAGCGTACGGCCCGCTGCCGTCACGAGCGACAGGTGGCGGCCCTGGGTAAAAGCCTCGCCGCGCTGAAGCTCAAGCAAATCGCCATCAGCCAGTGCGACGTGGAGTCCCGTGATATGTGGGCGCATGGGGCCGTAAGCGTAGCTGCGGGCGCCGGAGGCGTTGCATGCCGCCATGCCACCCAGACAGGCAGATGCCTCGGTGGGATCGGTGGGAAAGAACTGCTCGGGGGACTCTTGGAACTCCTCGTAGGCCTCAAGCGATGCCTGGTCCCAACCAGCGGTCGGCAGTACCTTCTTGCTCAGCTGCTTACGCAGCTCCGAGAGCACAACGCCCGGCTCCACGCGCAGCAGAAATTGGCCTTGTTCATCGCGGCGAAGGCCCAAGTAGCGATTCATACGGGAAGTATTGAGGATATGCCCACCGTGGGGCACGGCACCGGCGGCAAGGCCGGTTCGGGCGCCCTGAACCGTTACCGGGACACGCTCGGCATGGAGCGTTTCCAAAATGGCACGGACCTCGTCTTCCGTTGTCGGAAACGAGATGCTCGATGCTTCGCCCGATGCACGAGATTCATCGCGGCCATACTCTTCGAACTCATCGGTGAAGGGTTTAATGGTTGCAGACACGCGAACTCCCCCTTTAGCTAACTACAGTGTTTGCAGGGAGATGTTACCGCATCGTTTCGTCGACGTGTTCGAGACCGTCTCCATAATTGGCGATTTTTACGTTTGTGCAATTCGGCGAACGGCAAGGCTTCCTCGGCAGACGATGCTTTTGACACATATCGCCCCGCCGTCGCCGACCGCTCGATTGTCGCTCGAAAAAAGTTGAAGTAATTTTTTCCACCTTTTACCTGCGGAGATGTCAATCCGTCAAGCATTTGGTCAGAAATTGGTCAAGTAGCGGCTGATACGGTCGGCGTCGACAGCCAAAACCGATAGAAGTTTTGGCCCCAGAAGCAGGGAGGTTCCCATGGCATATTACTGGCCCCAGTACGGCGTCGCCATCGAGGTCGGCGACGATCCCTATCTCCTGCCTTTCGACGAAGAGGCGTTCCCCGATACGGCGGTCTACCACGTCACCACCGATGTTATCTGCGACCCCGAGTCGTTCTCGGCGCTCGCCCACCACATCGCGCGTATCCACGATATCGAGCTCCCTCACGACTTTGACGAGCTCATCTACTCGCGCCGCCTGATGCTTCACATGCTCTTTGGAGCGGACCCGTCCACGTTCGCACGTGTCTACACCACCAAGGACGCCGCATGAGTGCGAAGAAGCCGCCCCGCCTCGCAGGACTGGGGCGTCGCAAGAAACTCGTCGTTGTCTGCCTGGCTATCGTCTGCGCCCTCATCGCCGTAGGGCTATACGCCTGGCAGTCGCAGCCCGTGCCCGAAGCGGGCGCCTCAGTCACGACGGCAGAGGGCAAATCGCGACAAGAAATCCAAGATGAGCTCGATGCCATCGTCCGCGACAACATGATGACGATTTCGGTCGCGCCGGTCGCTCAGCTACAGGAGGACGGCAAGCTGCGCGTCAACGTGCAAAACGTCCAAGACAATAAATTTCCCCAGCGATTCCGCGTCATCCAAAACGACGAGACCATGTACGAATCCGGTGTGGTCGAGACCGGCAAGACAATCGAGACGTGCCCCGCCGGCGACATCAAAGAAGGCGAGGCATACATCGAGATCCAGGCACTCGATGCCAAGACCCTCGACAGCCACGGCAATCCGACACGTGTCAAGGTACGGGTTGAGCAAGCCGAGAACTAGCTTTTTCGGCCGACGCGGCACCGCACGCAATTCACCAGCATTCGTCCAATCATCGCGGGGACGGCCCGCGGCGAATAGAAAGGAACGGCCATGGACATCACCAGGAACATGAACGGAGCCAGAGCGCTCGTCGTGGGCGCAGGGCTCGCGCTCGCGCTCGCAATGGGCGCCGCCCCGACGTCAGCTCTGGCAGCCGGGCGCGTTGGAACCACGAAAGTAATGGTCAGGACCGAGATCGACAACGTAGAGTTCAAAGTTCCGACGGTTATTCCCTTCGTCGCCAAGGCCGACGGCACGCTTCAGGGCCCCTCAGAAGACGCGACCACCATCGACAATCATTCGGCCTACGGCATCCATGTCACCAACATGAAGATCGACGCCATGAACACCTGGACCATTGCCGCCGACGCCAAGGCCGGAACCGCGCAGAATTCCATCGACTTTAAGGTCGGCCCCGACGGCGCGCTCCAGAACGCCAGCGCCGCAATGCAGGGAACGGGCCTCGATCTTTCCAAGAATGCAGCCTTCGACATGGGCTACCAGGGCATTGCCGGCGGCACGGACAAAATTAAGCTCAAGACAAGCGGAAACGTCGCCCGCGTCACGCGCGACATCTTCCGCGTAACCGGCGAAGGCGATCAAGTTGCAACGATCACCTGGACGGTCGAGCCCGGTGCGCACACGGCATAAGGCCGTCGCCCTGGCCACCGCCGTCAGTATCCTAGCGTTTGGGCCAGCCATGGCCTTTGCCCAGCAAGAACAGGCGCAGGCCGCCACGCAGGTGACGGTCGACCTCTCGGAGCTCGACCGCGGCAACTGCAAGGAACCGTTGGCACAGACAGACGACAGACGATGGCTCTTGGCAGCAGGCGCCACGGCAGCAGGCGCGGGAACCGCCGGCCTCGGTCTGCACATCAAACGCAGCCAGAAACGAAACACGGACAGGCCGCACTAAATTAGCTAAGGAGACCCCATGGCATCGAAGAACCTTTTGCCCGTCGTCGCACTCTGCGGCGCGCTCGCAACCGGAACGCCTGTCGCCGCTTGGGCGACTCCCGTCATGGCAGATTCCTTACCAGCAGCCCTAAGCTCCGCACCAAATCCGTCGAGCGCCATTGCGTGCAAGCGTTTTTCGATCGCACAGGCCGCAATCTCAACCTCGGGATGCCTTCGTCGTAATACGGACGGCTCGATAGTCGTGGATATCAATCGTTCGAACAAGGCAAACGGCTCCCAGGCGGGGTGCGCCGTCTGCACGTGGCGCTCGATTGTGCTCGATGCAGATGGCGATCCGTGCGATTTGGGGTTGCGCATCGATATCGCTTCGGTCGATGACTCGGCGAACGGAGCGAAGGTCGCCTTCGACGGTGCGTTTTTCGAGAAAGGAGGCGGTATATGTCTGGGCTGCGCCGCCGCGAATGCAGACGATGTGCAGCCCACCCTCTCATTCACGGCATCGCTGCGGCTGACCAAGGCGGGCACCGATGCCATCGCGGCGGGAGAAGCATCCCTGCTGTTCTACGCCGCCAGCACCGAAGACACAGACATTCATTTCGAGAAGCCAGCCGGATCGCTCAGCCTTACGCGCGGGACGGAGGCAGGCCCTATTGCGATCGATACCCACACGCTAGGCAGGCAACGCATTCTTGCCGACCCGGCGCTTCTCGAGATGGAGTGGAACGGATCCGGAGCCGTCGGGATTGTCCCCTCCGCGCTTGACGCCAAGACGCTCCCCTCAAACGACGAACCCATCAACGCAACCATACAAGAAGAGAGCACGGACAAAGAAGCAGGTGCGGGCGACACGCCGTCGCCGACAAACAGCGTCCCAGCTTCTTTCGAAGCACCGAATGAGCCCGCTACCGGTCCAAACGATCCCGAGCTCGCGGACAGTCTGGGGCTTGCTGATCCTCAGGAGATCGATGAAGGTAACTGCTGCGTGCTTGCCGCCCTCGACCACACAGAGGTCATCGATGCTGCAAACATCGAAGTTGCCGCCGCCAATCAGCCCGTCCGCAAGTCGGCCATCATCGCATTTCCCGAATCCATCGAAGTCGTCTTTTTGCCATCGGGCGAGGTCGTGGCCCCAACACTGCTCACCTTGTTGGGCGCCAAGAATACTCGAAACGAAATTAAAAGGCTCTGTTAGACCAGGATTGACATACATGTGTCCCTACGGTGCCATATCG
>DXMB01000047.1:0-18660 GCA_019414425.1 Collinsella sp. | reverse complement strand
GGACAATTCCGAGGGCGCTCAGAGCCTGCATACCATCGCGACGGACGTCCGTCGCTCCACGGTTGCCTATATTCAGGAGCACGCCGGCGAGTTCCCGGGCGTCAAGATTGCCGAGCGTACCGAGCGCCAGTATCCATATGGCGAGACGGCATGCCATATCTTGGGCTATACCGGCACCATTACCTCCGAGCAGCTCGAGGCCCAGAATAAGAAAACCTCTGGTGATGATGATGCTTCTGCTGGCCGGATTACGTACCAGTCGGGCGATATCGTGGGCCAGGCGGGTGTTGAGAGCTACTACGAAAACCTGCTGCAGGGTATTCGTGGCGAGCAGACCGTCAAGGTCGATGCCTCGGGCAATGTGACCGGTCAGGCCGGCGCCGTGCCCGCCAAGGCCGGCTCCGACATTAAGCTCACGCTCGATCTTAAGATCCAACAGGCCTGTGAGACGGCGCTGGCGAGCGCCATCGAGCTTGCCAAGACCACTGGCTACAGCAATGCCGGCAACGGCGCTGTGGTGTGTCTCGATCCCAACAATGGCGAGATCCTGGGCATGGCGAGCGAGCCCAAGTTCGATCCGTCCGTCTTTATCGGCGGCGTCTCAAATGACGTGTGGACCGAGCTCAATGATGACAAGGGTTCGCACCCGCTGCTCAACCGCGCCATTAGCGGACAGTACATGTCGGCCTCGACCATCAAGCCGCTCTCGGCACTGGCCGGTCTTGAGTTTGGAACCTACACTTCAACGCAGACAACCAACTGCACGGGCTATTGGACGGGCCTGGGCAAGGCTTGGGGCAAGCGCTGCTGGCTGACGTCTGGCCACGGCACCATGACGCTGCAGTCGGGTATCGCCAACTCGTGCGACCCCGTCTTCTACGACATGGGCAAGGCCTTCTTTTATGACGAGCAACATTCCGAGGGCCTGCAGGAGGTCTTTCGTCGCTGGGGCCTAGGCAAGACCTGCGGTATCGATCTGCCGAGTGAGGGCGCGGGCCGTATTCCCGATGCCGAGTGGAAAGAGTCGTACTTTACCGACGCCTCTGCCGAGGACCGCAAGTGGAATGCCGGCGATATGACCAACATTGCCATCGGCCAAGGCGACATCCTGGTGACGCCCCTGCAGATGGCGTGCGCCTATATGGGTCTTGCCAACGGCGGCAAACAGTACGTGCCTCACGTGTTTTTGTCTGCCGTGTCGCGCGATGGCGACGGCGATGCCTATAAGTACAACGGCAAGGGCAAGAAGAAGCGCCTGGAGGCCAAGATCAACAGCGATTCGGATTTGACTCTTGTTCGCAACGGCATGCACGACGTGATTTACACGGCATCGACGTCCCTGGCGGCTCACTTTGGCACCCTGACGCCGCAGGTGTACGGCAAGTCGGGCACGGGCGAGAAAAGCGGCGAGGACGAATACGCGTGGTTCTGCGCCTATGCACCGGCCGATGACCCCAAGTATGTCATCGCTACTGTCCTGGAGCAGGGCGGCGGTGGTTCGGATACCGCGATGCATGTCGTGCGCGACGTGCTCGGCGTGATTTATGACGAGCCCGATACCTCTTCGGCCTCGGGCGATTCTTCGGTTCGATAGGAGGTTGCGATGGATTTTTCTCCGGCGGATCTGTTCCGTTCAACCAAGACCGGCTCTCGCAGCAGCCTGGACCGCGTCAACAAGCAACTTTCGGCCTCGCGCGGTACGTTTCGCCAAAAGGTGCATATCGGTGTGCTGCTGGCTACCGTCGCGCTCGTTGCCTATGGCGCCATCATTATTTGGTCGGCGTCACAGTTTAAGGCCGACGCCTCATTCTCGCGCCACCTGCTGGGCATTGGCATTGGCGCGGTGCTTGCGGTGCTCGTCTGGCGTACCGATCTGCGCGGTATTTCCAATTTTTCGACGGCGTTGCTCGTCATCGACCTGATCGTGATCTTCTCGCCCAAGATTCCGGGTCTGTCCTATACGGGCGGTCTGGGCATGACAGGCTGGATCAAGATTCCCGGTATCGGCTTGACATTCCAGCCGGTCGAGCTTGCCAAGCTCATCACCATCTTCTTTATCGCCACGCTTGGCTCGCAGTATAACGGCCGCATCGATACCGTTCGCGAGTACGTCAAGCTCTGCGGCATGCTGTCCATTCCGTTTTTGGCCGTCGTCGCCATGGGCGACCTGGGCTCGGGCCTGGTCGTGCTGGTCTCGGGCGCCATCGTCATCTGCATGAGCGGTGCACGCCGCGAATGGGTGCTGTCGACCCTGGCCCTGCTCGTGGGCCTGGTGGCCCTCGTCCTGGCGCTCGATTCGGTCTTTGATTCGTTGCTCGGCCACGATGTGCTCATCAAGCAGTATCAGATGAACCGTCTGACGGTCTTTATCGACCCCGATAATGCCGATTCGGACGATGCCTACAACCTGCAGCAGTCGCTTATCGCCGTTGGCTCGGGCGGCTTCTTTGGTAAGGGTTTGGGCCATGCGACGCAGTCGGCCGGCGGCTTTCTGCCCGAGTTCCACACCGACTTCGTCTTCGCCTTCCTGTCCGAGACCTTTGGCTTTTGCGGTTCCTTTTTGCTCCTGTGCCTCTACGTGCTGCTGATCTTTTCGACGATTCGCGTCGCCTTTAAGTGTGAGTCGCTGTTCTTGCGCCTATCGTGTGTGGGCATCGTTGGCATGTGGGCGTTCCAGACCTTCGAAAACATCGGCATGTGCATCGGCATGATGCCGATTACCGGTATTCCGCTACCGTTTATTAGCTTCGGTTCGTCTTCGATGATGATTCAGCTGCTGACGGTGGGTATCGTACAATCCATATGGCGGCATCGTTCGGGCGCCGCGTAACCGCTGGAGGGGTTTGCTATGAAAATTCCCGTAGATAAGCTGACCCGCGCTTTTAAGATGGGCGCGTCCGTTAAGAAGGATTCCGATACGCCGGTGCGCGTCTCGGTCTATTTGGATTCGTCCGCCTCGCGCTTTCTGGCCGAGACGGTGCGTGACGCCTTTGTACCGCAGACGACCTCGGGCATTGTGCGCGTCGAGCGTCTGGGGGAGGAGCGAATTGCTCCAAAGACCGATACCGATGTGGTGCTGGTGCTCTCGTGCGGCTCCGACCGCTTGGAGAGTGCCGTGCAGGAGCTCGTGATCGCCGGCGCGCCCGTGTGCGTGCTTGCCGAGTCTGCTGTGGAGGTGCCGTTTATCGAGGAGTCCACGCCTATGCTCGGCGTGGTAGCGGCAACCGATAAGACGTATCTGCTCGAGACGCTTGCCCGCTGGATTCTCGATCGCACCGACAAGGAAACGACTTTTGCGGCGAACTTTGCCTTCATGCGCATCGCGGCGGCCAATCGTATCATCACCTCGTGCGCGCTCACCAATATGGCGACCGGTGCGCTGGTGTTTTTGCCGGGCGCCGATTATCCCGTGATGGCGCTGGCGCAGGTGGGCATGCTCTTTGAGCTCGCTGCCGTCTTTGGACGCGGCATTAAGCCTGAGCGCGGCTACGAGGTCGCGGGCGTGCTTGCCGGCGGTCTTGTGATCCGCGCGTTCACCCGCGCGCTCGTCAAGCAGACGCCGCATATTGGGTTTGCCGTCAAGGCGCTTACTGCCGCCGCGGGCACCTATGGCATGGGCCGTGCGCTCGTTTCGCTCTACGAGCGCGATGTCGACTACAGCCGTGCCAACGAGGTGGTCACTGCCACGTTCTCCCGCGTTCGCGATCTGGTGACCACGGTCGCGGGCGCTACCCGTCCTATGGCGTCCTACGAGGACGCATCCGATCTCGCTGCTTAGGGGTTTTCCGTTGCGCGTTCCGTATCAAGACTGTTTTCATTTAATTGAGCCGCTGCTCGCCAAGGTCGAAAAGCCGAGTCGCTATATCGATCACGAGTGGGGCACGCTTTCAAAGGCCGATGCCGACTACCGTTGCTGCCTGATCTACCCGGATGTGTACGAGGTCGGTCTGCCCAACCAGGGTATCGCCATCCTCTACAACATCCTTAACCAGGCCGAGGGCATCTCCTGCGAGCGTGGCTATGTGCCGTGGCCCGATATGGGTGACGCCATGCGCGAGGCGGGTATTCCGCTGCTGTCGCTCGAGGGTGCCGCCCCCGTCGCTTCGTTTGATATCGTCGGTCTGCATGTGCCGCACGAGATGGCGGCGACGAACTTCCTTGAGGCACTCGACCTCGCTGGCATTCCGCTGTTAGCGGCCGACCGAGGTGAAGACGACCCCATCATCATCGCCGGCGGCCCCTCGGTGTACAACCCCGAGCCGTACGCGGCCTTCTTCGATGCCATCCTCATCGGCGAGGGCGAGGAATCGCTGCTCGAGACCTGCCAGCTGCATCGTCGCCTGCGCGACGAAGGAGTCCCGCGCGCACAGATTGTTGAGCAGCTTGCATCCATTGCCGGCAACTACGTGCCGTCGCTCTATGAGGTTCGTCACGACGAGCCCTGTTCGCCGCATGGCTACACCGTGCCGCGTGAAGGCAAGAATGCGCCGACCGTGGTCTACAAGCGCGTCGTCGAGGATTTCGGCGCCACGAATCCGCTGTCGCAGTCGTGCGTACCCTATGCGCAGCTGGTCCACGACCGCCTGTCTATCGAGATCCTGCGCGGCTGCGCCCGCGGCTGTCGTTTTTGCCAGGCCGGCATGGCGTATCGCCCAGTGCGCGAGCGCTCGGCCGACCAGATCGTCTCGTCGGTGATTCAGGGTCTGGAAAAGACCGGCTATGACGAGGTGTCGCTGACCTCGCTCTCCACGACTGACCACTCCTGCATTCGCGACGTGCTCGGCAGGCTCAACCGTCGCCTGGAGGATACGGGTATTCGCGTATCTATTCCGTCGCAGCGCCTGGATTCGTTTGGCGTGGATATGGCCGAGTCGGTCGCCGGCGAAAAGAAGGGCGGCCTGACGTTCGCGCCCGAGGCCGGCAGTCAGCGCATGCGTGACATCATTAACAAGAACGTGACCGAGGAGGACCTGGACCGTGCGGCCAAGGCGGCCTTCGAGGCCGGCTGGAACCGCATGAAGCTCTACTTTATGATGGGCCTTCCCGGTGAGCGCGACGAGGACATCGTAGCCATTGCCAATCTGGCCGATCACGTGCTGGAGCTCGGTCGTTCCGTGGTGCCCAAGGCTCGTCGCGGCTCGATTTCGGTATCCATCTCGGTTTCGGTCTTTATCCCCAAGGCTGCCACGCCGTTCCAGTGGTGCCCGCAGCTCGACTACGACGACGTCAAGCGTCGCCAGAAGCTGCTTATCACGAGCGTTCGCAACCGTGCCGTCCGCGTGCATTACCACGATGCCGAGACCTCGCTCATCGAGGCCGCGCTGTCCCGCGCCGGTCGTGACATGACGCCCGTCATCATCGATGCTTGGCGCTCGGGCTCTCGCTTTGACGCCTGGGTAGAGCATTTCTCGCTCGATAACTGGAAGGAAGCTGCTGCCAAAAACGGCATCGACCTCAATGAGCTCGTGCACCTGCCCTACGAGTTGGACTGGCGCCTGCCGTGGGAGCACGTGAGTCCCGGCTGCACGCGCGGCTTCCTCGAGCGCGAGTACCGTCGCTCGCTCGAGGGCGTCACGACTCCCGACTGCACCCGCACGTCGTGCACCGGCTGCGGGATCTGCCCCACGCTCCACGTCAAGAATGTATTGATGGGTGATCGCGCATGAGTGAGCGCCTGACCGACAACCCCATGCTCTTTAGACTTCGTGTTCGCTATGGCAAGCGCGACCGCCTTAAGTACCTGGGCCATCTCGAAGTAATCCATACCATTGAGCGCATCGTGCGCCGTGCGGGACTTCCCTATGCCGTCACGCAGGGCTTCTCTCCGCACATGCGCGTGGGCTTCTCTTCGGCGCTACCGGTTGGTACGTCGTCGACCTGCGAGTGGTATGACCTGTTTATGACCGAGTTCGTGGCGCTCGACGAGGCGTTTGGGCGCCTGGCTGCGGCGTCTCCGGCCGATCTGGCGCCCATCGAGGCGGCGTACATCGACGTGCGCACGCCGGCGTTGACGGCGCAGCTCACGCGCCTGTCGTATCGCATCGACCTGCACTTGGATCCCGAGGCGCCCGTAAGCCCCGACGAGGTGCGTCGTGCGATCGACACGCTGCGCGCGGACCATGGCATCGACTACGCGCGCGGCAAAAAGAGCAAGCGCTTGGATTTGGATCACACACTCGTGGGCTATGAGCTCACGGCGGGGGAGCGCCCGGACCATCTGGTGCTCATGCTCGACACCCATGCCGACAACGAGGGCTCCATGCGTCCGGAAATTTTGCTTTCCGCTGCTGATGTTTTGTTGCAGGGCTTGACCCCGGGCGTGGATGCACCTATTGTTTCCACCGGTATGCAAGACCTCGTGACCATCTGCTCCTACGATGTCGAGCGTCAGAATCAAGCATGCGAGGACGACGAGGGCCGACTCGTCAGCCCCATACCTGTGCGAACTTGTGGATTTGCTCCACATACTCGTTGACGGGGGTATTTTCGCCTGCTACTATATTCGGCTGTTGCACTAACTGATGCATGAAGGGCAAGTAAACATGTACGCAATCGTTAACACGGGCGGCAAGCAGTACAAGGTCGCCACCGACGATGTCATCACCGTCGAGAAGATCGAGGGCAATGAGGGCGACAAGGTCACCCTGCCGGTTATCTTCCTCAACGATGGTAAGAAGATCGTCACCGATCCCGACAAGCTGGCCAAGGCCAAGGTTACCGCTCAGATCGTTGAGCAGTTCAAGGGCGAGAAGCAGCTGGTCTTCAAGTTCCACAAGCGTAAGCGCTATCGTCGTCTGAAGGGTCACCGTCAGCAGCTCACCAAGCTGAAGATCGTGAAGGTCCAGGCTACGTCCCGCGCCAAGAAGGCTGTCAAGGCAGAGGCCGAGGCTGTTGCCGAGGCTCCCGTCGCCGAGTAGATTACACTCGTAACGAAAGAGTAGGTATACACAATGGCACACAAAAAAGGACTCGGTTCCTCCCGTAATGGCCGTGACTCCCGCGGTCAGCGCCTTGGCACGAAGCGCTATGCCGGCCAGACGGTAACCACGGGCACGATTCTCGTCCGTCAGCACGGCACGCACATCCACCCGGGTGAGAACGTTGGCCGTGGCAAGGACGACACGCTGTTCGCGCTGGTCGACGGTACCGTTGAGTTCCACAAGGGTATCAAGCACAGGGTCAGCGTACGCCCGCTCGCGAACGCGTAATTCACCCTTCATAGAGCACATATGTGGGAGGCACTTGAGTTTTAGGATTCAAGGGTCTCCCTCTTTTTTGTAGGAGGCGATTCTGTTGTCACAGTTCACCGATATCAGCCGCATTAACGTTTGCGGCGGCGACGGCGGAGCCGGATGCATGTCGTTTAGGCGCGAGGCATTTGTCCCCAAGGGCGGCCCCGATGGCGGCGACGGCGGTCGTGGCGGCAATGTCGTCATCCAGGCCGATGCTCAGCTGTCTTCGCTGATCGATTACCGCTTTAAGCATCACTTCCGCGCCGAGCGTGGCACGCACGGGCAGGGTGCCCGTCGTAACGGTAAGAGCGGCGAGGACCTGATTCTCAAGGTCCCTATGGGTACCGTGGTGCGCGAGCTCGACCCCGAGACACAGACCCCGATGTTTGAGATTGCCGACCTTGTGCACGACGGCGAGCGCGTCGTCGTGGCGCCCGGCGGTGCCGGCGGTCTGGGCAACACGCACTTTGTGACGTCGGTGCGCCGCGCTCCGGCCTTTGCCCAGCTAGGCGAGCCGGCAGAGGAGCACTGGATCGAGCTCGAGATGAAACTTATGGCCGATGCCGCGCTCGTGGGCTTTCCCTCGGTGGGTAAGTCATCGCTCATTGCGCGCATGAGTGCCGCCCGCCCCAAGATTGCCGACTACCCGTTTACCACGCTCGTGCCGAACCTCGGCATGGTGCGTGCCGGCGAATATTCTTACGTCGTTGCCGACGTCCCCGGTCTTATCGAGGGCGCGAGCGAGGGCAAGGGCCTGGGTCATCAGTTCCTGCGCCACATTGAGCGTACGGCCCTGATCATGCACGTCGTCGACATGACGGGTGGTTTTGAGGATCGCGATCCGGTCGAGGATTATCGAATCATCAACCGCGAGCTCGAGCAGTATGGTGCCGAGCTTTCGGAGCGTCCGCAGATCGTCGTCGCCAACAAGTGCGATGCGCCGGGTACGGCCGACAAGATTGCCGACCTTAAGCGCGCAGCGCTCGACGATGGACATATGTTCTTTGCCGTGTCTGCCGTGACGGGCGCCGGTCTCAATACGTTGATGCTTGCCGTAGGTGAGCAGGTGGCCAAGCTCCGCGCCGAGCTGGCGGTCTCCGATGAACCGGTCGACCTGCGCGACGATGAGTGGGAGCGCCGCCGCCTGCAGCGTGAGAAGCGTTTCCGCATTGTCCAGGAAGAGCCCGGTGCCTTCCGCGTGGTCGGTCGTGCCATCGAGCGCATGGTCATCCAGACCGACTGGGAAAACGAGGAAGCCGTCATTTACCTGCAGCATAAGTTTGCGCGTATGGGTGTTGACGACGCGCTCGAGAAGGCCGGTTGCCGTGCGGGCGACGAGGTCCGCATTTGCCAGCGCGCCTTTGACTTTGAGGGCGCTGAGGACTTCTCGGAGTACGAGGAGCTCGAGGATGCTGGCGAGGACGTTGCCGTTGAAGTCATTGACGTGGCCGATGCTGCGGATGAAGGCGTCGAGGTTGTCGATGCGGCGGATGCCGCGGGCGATGCCGAGACCTCGGAGGGCGAGTAAGCCATGTCGCTGCGCGGTGGAATCGGTCTGCCCGAGCTTTCTCTAGAGGACGGGCAGGAGTTTAGGCTCGGCATTATGGGTGGCACCTTTGATCCCATCCATTACGGGCATCTGGTGACTGCCGAGCAGGCGCGTGAGTCGCTCGACTTGGACGCTGTGCTCTTTATGCCGGCAGGGTCTCCCGCCTTTAAGCTTGACAAGCCGGTGACGCCTGCCGAGGACCGTTATGCCATGACGGTCCTCGCCACCGCCGCGAACCCGGCCTTTTTGGCGAGCCGGTTCGAGATCGACCGCCCGGGCGTAACCTATACGGCCGATACGCTTCATACCCTTCGCGACTTTTACCCGCCGCAGGTAAAGCTCTACTTTATTACGGGCGCCGACGCGATTATCGATATCGTGACCTGGCATGATGCCGAACGAATCGCTGAGCTTGCTACCTTTATTGCGGCGACGCGACCGGGCTTTGATATCGATACGGCGCGTGCCCGAATCAAAGAGTCGGGGCTGCCGTTCGACGTGCGCTATATTCAGATTCCGGCGCTGGCGATCAGCTCGACGAACATTCGTAAGCGAGTTGCCCGCGGCATGAGCGTGCGCTACCTTACGAGCGAGTCCGTGCTCGGCTACATTCGCAAACGCAGGCTATATGCCGAATTGGGCCAAGAAGATTTTGAGTGATGGGGGTCTACGTTGTCGGTAGAGGATCAGTTTGAGGGCGATGAGCGCGCGCTGCTCAAGCGCATTCAAGAGCTGCTCGATGTTCGCATGAAGGATAAGCGCAAGCGCTATGTGCATTCGCTGGGTGTTGCCGAGACCGCACTTCATCTGGCCGAGGTCTACGGCGTTGACCGCTTTGATGCCGCTGCTGCCGGTCTGATCCACGACTGGGACAAAGTGCTCTCCGACGACGAGCTGGTTACGCGCGCTCTGCATTACGGCATTAAGATTGCCGGCTCTCCTTCCGCCGCGACGCCGCTTTTGCATGGTCCTGTTGCCGCCTATGAGCTTCCGCAGCTTTTCCCCGAGTTGTCGCCGGCCGTTTTCCAGGCTGTCGACCGTCACACCGTGGGTGCCTGCGACATGACGCCGCTCGATATGGTGGTCTTTGTGGCCGATGCCATCGAGCCCAACCGCCACGGCGACTATGCGCATGCGCTGCGCAAGATGGTGGGGGAGTCGACGCTCGACGAGTTGTTCTTCTCCTGTTTTGCGCAGGGTTTGGTCTATGTGATCCAGTCCGGGCGCTATCTTTATCCCACGGCTATTACGATTTACAACCATTACGCCCAGCTGCGCTAGCTCGGGTGTGTCTAGAAAGAGGTATTCCATGGCCGACGAGACCATGACTGACGAGCAGATTCTTGAGAACGTGGAGCACAAGAGCTTCGCCGCCACGTCCGACCGCACCGCCGCCTCGCTGTCCGCGAGCGGTGTCGCCGCCGAGGATGTCGCCCGCGCCGCTGCGCAGGCCGCCTACGACAAGAAGGGCGAGGACGTTCAGGTGCTCGACCTGACCGAGCTTTCCGATGTGTGCGACTACTTTGTGCTCGCCACCGGTACCAACAACCGCCAGGTCGATTCTATCGTCGACGAGATCGAGGAGAAGGTCGCCGAGGCTTGCGGCGAGCATCCGTTCTCCATCGAGGGCCGCGAGCAGAAGACCTGGATGCTCATGGACTACGGCTCGGTTGTCGTCCACGTCTTCACTCCCGAAGCCCGCGACTTCTACCGCCTCGAGAAACTCTGGGGAGACGCCCCCCAGCTTCCCCTCGACCTCCTCTAGTAGTTCATTTGGGACGGGCTTTTTAGCTAACCTCTACCGTTCGCCGGGCAGTTGCATCATTCGCAGCTGCCCGGCTTTCTTTTTGTCATAGGGACTAATCGTTGAAGCGGGATTGGCGGCCGAAGGATAGGGCAGTGTCGCCGAACTTGTCTCGGACGGCGTCGATAGCGACTGAGAGGTCGCGACGGTCGCTGGATTGGGCGCCGCGATCATCGACTTCACAGAACAGGTCGGTCTGGATGCCGCCCTGATGATCGAAGTCGCTCATGCCGATGCCCGCCAGGCGCACATGCATGCCTTCCTGCCAGATGTTGTCGAGCAGCTCGAGCGCCACCGCCACAAAGATGTTCTCATCGTCGGTCGGATGAGGCAGCCGGCGCTGTGCCGAGCGACCGCTTCCATACGAATACTTGAGCTTGAGCGTCACCGTGGCGCCCGTCAGTCCCTGACGGCGCAGGCGGCGTCCCACTGACTCGCCCAACAGCGCAATCGCCGCTTCGATGTCCCCGCGCTCAGTCAAATCTTTCGCAAAGGTGCGCTCATTGCTCACCGATTTAACCTCGCGCTCTTCATCGAGACTCGTGACTTCGGAGATTTCAAGTCCCAGCGCACGCTGACGCATACGTTCGCCGTTGACGCCAAAAATAGAGGCCAAGGTGGATTCCGGCGCGCGTGACAGCTCGCCGAGCGTGTAGATGCGCATACGGCGCAGTCGCTCCTCGGCCGAGCGCCCGATGCCGCTCATGGCAGATACCGGCAGCGCGGCCAAAAAGCGCTGCTCGGTTCCGGGGCGCACGATGGTCAGCCCAAACGGCTTATCACGCTCGCTTGCGATCTTTGCGACCGTCTTGTTGCAGCCCACGCCAATGGAGCAGGTCACTCCCAGCGCTGCCACGCGGTCGCTTATACGCCGCGCAACCAGTAGCGGGTCTTCGGGCGCAAAGCGACCCGGTGTGATATCGATAAAGGCTTCGTCGATGGATACGCGCTCAACGCGCGGCGTCTCCTCGGCAAGAATTGCCATGACCTGCGCGCTCACCTCGCGGTAGCGATCAAAGTGCCCGTGCGTCCAAATGGCTTGCGGGCACAAGCGCCGCGCCTCGGCCGAGGCCATGGCAGAGTGCACGCCAAAGCGACGCGCCTCATACGAACACGTGGACACGACGCCACGCGAATCGGCGTCTCCGCCCACGATGAGCGGCTTTCCGCGCCACTCGGGGTGGTCGAGCATCTCCACGCTCGCAAAAAACGCATCGAGGTCCATGAGGCCCACCGCCGGACCCGTCCAGGGGGGCGGCGTGACGCCCATGGCATCCTCATAACCGTATGTATGTTCGCGTCTTTCCATGTCATGAGTATACCGCGCAGCTCATGTGGGGTGCGTGTATGTGCTTGCAAATCCCGAATTCTTGTCTAAGATATGGATTTGCCCTCGACTACACCGAAGAAGTTGGTCTCACGGACTTCACCTGCCCGCGTCGATGGCGTATTATATTCAACTGTTTGTTTGTAGTTGCAGCCTAAAGCTGCTTGGTTGGAGGAGTTTCCTTTGGCAGTCAAGATTCGCCTTGCTCGTCACGGCGCTAAGAAGCGTCCGTACTACCGTGTCGTCGTCGCCGATTCCCGCGCCCCGCGTGACGGTCGTATCATCGAGGAGGTTGGCCGCTACAACCCGATGACCGCCCCCAAGACCATCAACCTCGACCTCGAGAAGATCACCGACTGGCAGTCCAAGGGCGCTCAGCTCACCGACGCCGTCGCCGCTCTGGTCAAGGCCGCCAACGAGGGCGAGAAGACCGAGACCGTCGTCAAGAAGTCCAAGAAGCAGCTCGCCAAAGAGGCCGAGGCAGCTAAGGCTGCCGCTGAGGCCGCTGAGGGTGCCGAGGAGTAAATCGTGCCTGAGGTTGACGCTGCACAGCTCGAGGGTGAGGCAATGCTCTCAGATCGCATCGCCGATCTCGTCGAATATCTCGTTGTTCAGATCGTCGACGACCCGGATTCCGTGAGCCTTGAGGTCATTGATGGTGATGACGCCTCTACGATTGAGGTTTCTGTTGCCGAGGATGACGTCGCTAAGGTCATCGGCCGTCGTGGCCGTACCATCAAGGCCATTCGCACGCTCGCCCGTGCACTGGCCGCTCGCCTCGACACTGCTGTCGAGGTAGAGGTTCTGGGCTAGGGCCTTGAGGTCCCAGTACAAAAACATCGCCCGTGTGGTCAAGCCACACGGAAGGAAGGGGGAGGTCCTCGCGCAGCCGCTGCGGGGGCTTCCTTCTGTATTAGAGCCGGGTATGCGCGTCGCCCTGACGCCGCCGGCGCTCAAGCGCGACCGCTTTTGCACGGTCGTGTCCGTCACCGATACGGGCGATGGCGATCTGGTCTCGTTTGAGGGCATTGACGACTTGACGGCCGCCGAGGGCATCACGGGATGCTATGTGCTGGCAAATCGTGACGATTTTGAGCTCGATTCACTCGACGCCGCCTATACCGACCTGATGGGTCGCGAGGTGGTCGACGAGCGCTTCGGTTCACTCGGCACGATCGTCGAGATCATGTCGACGCCCGCTAACGATGTTTGGGTTGTCGAGGGTGATCGGTACGGCGAGGTACTGATTCCCGTGATCGAGCAGGTTGTGCTCGATCTTCCCGACACAGGAACAATTTCCGTCCACGTTATGGACGGCCTGATCGATATGGACAAGTAGGGAGGACAACATGCTGATTGAGACCCTTTCGGTCTTTCCCGAGATGTTTGAGCCCGTCATGTCCACATCGATTTTGGGCCGCGCCCGCAAGGCCGGCCTTTTTGATTTTAAGGCGTATAACCTGCGCGACTGGACGCACGACCGCCATCGTACCGTCGATGACGAGCCGTACGGCGGCGGGCAGGGCATGCTCATGAAGGTCGAGCCTATCGCCGAGGCCATCGAGGCCATTAGCGCGGAGGGCCCCAAGCCAACGGTGGTGTTCTTCACCCCGTGCGGCGAGCCCTTTACGCAGCATGTGGCCGAGCGCCTGCTCAAAAGCGAGCGCCTGCTGTTTGTGTGCAGCCGTTACGAGGGTGTCGACGAGCGTGCCTATGCGTATGCAGACGAGCGCCTGTCGATCGGCGATTACGTGCTCACGGGCGGCGAGCTTCCCGCTATGGTCGTTGCCGATGCCGTCGTACGTTTGATTCCCGGCGCCCTTGGTGACGAGATGAGCAACGTCGACGAGTCGTTCTCGACCGCCGAGGACGGAGGCCTGCTCGAGTATGCGCAGTACACCCGTCCTGCCGAATTCAACGGCGAGGGCGTGCCGCCGGTGCTCGTGAGCGGTGACCATGCCAAGGTTGACGCCTGGCGCCGTAAGAATGCCATCGAGCGCACCTGCCGCTGGCGTCCCGACCTGATCGAGACGGCGCGGCTTACGCCCCAGGAGCGCGCATACGCGCAGGAGATTCTGGACGCTTCGTATTCGCAGAGCGAGGAGTGAGAATGGTTCCATCGCAGCATTCCGCGTTGAGGGGCGCCTTTGAGTGGATCGCGGTCATCGCAATCGCGCTCGTGGCCACCTTCCTGATCCGCACCTTTGTGGTCGAGCCCTTTGTGGTACCCACCGGCTCCATGGAGGACACGATCGAGATTGGCGACCAGATCCTGGCACAAAAGGTGAGCCTCGAGCTCGGTCAGCCCGTCAAACAGGGTGATATCGTGGTGTTCCACAACCCCGATGCCACTTCCGAGCATGATGTTCTTGTCAAGCGTGTTATTGCCACGGCCGGCCAGACGGTCGACCTGCAGGACGGCAAGGTGGTCGTTGACGGCCAAGCGCTCGACGAGGACTATACGACGGGCATGAGCTGGCCGCTTTCGGTCCAAGCGCCTGGCGCCCAGGTGAGTTATCCCTACACCGTTCCCGACGGGTGCGTGTGGGTGATGGGCGACAACCGCGAAAACTCTGCCGACTCGCGCTACTTTGGTCCCGTCGATCGCTCTGATTTGATCGCTGTGGCGCTTGTGCGCTACTGGCCGCTCAACCGCATCGGCGCTATCGACTAAAAACCGCTATAGTACAGTACCTAACCGTGTAATCGTTTCGACGAGGGGATATTAGAGGCATGAACGCTTCATCGCTTTCCTTCCAAGACATCATCCTGCGCCTCCAGCAGTACTGGGGCGAGCAGGGCTGCGTCATTATGCAGCCCTATGACTCCGAGGTCGGTGCCGGTACCTTCCATACCGCGACCACGCTGCGCTCGCTCGGTCCCGCCGAATGGCGCACCTGCTATGCGCAGCCCTGCCGCCGTCCCGCCGACGGCCGCTACGGCGAGAACCCTAACCGCATGCAGCACTACTATCAGTTCCAGGTGCTCATTAAGCCCTCTCCGGTTAATGCTCAGGAGCTTTACCTGGGGTCTCTTGCTGCCATTGGCCTGGACCCCAACGACCATGACGTCCGTTTTGTCGAGGACGACTGGGAGAGCCCGACGCTGGGCGCCTGGGGCCTTGGCTGGGAGGTCTGGCTCAACGGCATGGAGGTCACGCAGTTCACGTACTTCCAGCAGGTGGGCGGTATCGAGGTCGACCCCGTGCCCGTCGAGATCACCTATGGCCTGGAGCGTATCGCCATGTACGCTCAGGGCGTCAACTCGGTCTACGATCTGGTGTGGAGCTATCTGCCCGACGGCACGCCCATGACCTATGGCGACGTGTTCCTCGAGAACGAGCGCGAGTTCAGTGCCTATAACTTTGAGGTCGCCAACGTCGAGATGATGCGTCAGAAGTTTGACGACTACGAGGCCGAGTGCCATTCCTGCCTGGAGCGCAAGCTGCCGTTGCCGGCGTACGACTGTGTCATGAAGTGCAGCCACGCCTTCAACCTGCTCGATGCCCGCGGCGCCCTGTCCGCGGTCGAGCGTGCCAACTACATCCTGCGCGTCCGCGCCGTCGCCAAGGCGTGCTGCGAGGCCTACATGGCCGAGGTCGCCGGAGTCAACGAGAATGCCGACCAGGAAGGCGAGGTGGCGTAAGCCATGGCAGACGCTAAGGATTTCCTGTTTGAGATCGGTACGGAGGAAATGCCCTCTGCACCGCTGAACAATGCCGTCAAGCAGCTTGGTACCATGATCGCCAAGGGTCTCGACGAGGCCGGTCTGGCCCACGGCGAGGTCCGCGTGATCTCGAGCCCGCGTCGCCTGGCTGCGCTCGTTGCCGACGTTGCCACCGCGACCGATGAGGTTCACGAGGTCAAGCGTGGCCCCGCGGCAAACATCGCCTTCGACGCTGACGGTAACGCCACCAAGGCCGCCCAGGGCTTCGCCCGCAAGTGCGGTGTGGCTGCCGAGGACCTGGTCCGTCGTGAGGATACCGACGGTCGCGAGTATGTCTTTGCCGAGAAGAACATTCCCTCCGCACCGGCAACCCCGATCCTGACGGCCCTGTGCGAGAAGACCATTGCCGGCCTGCAGTGGCCCAACTACCGCTCCCAGCGCTGGGGCCACGAGCACGCCACCTTCGTGCGCCCGGTCCGCTGGATTTGCTGCCTTCTGGGCGAGGATGTTGTGCCTGTGTCATTTGCCGACGTGACGAGCGGCAACACCACGCGCGGCCATCGCGTGCTCGGCCCCGGTGACCACGTTGTCGCCAGCCCCGCCGCCTACGAGCAGGTACTCGAGGACGCCGGCGTGCTTTCTGCCGAGCGCCGTCGCGAGGCCATCCTTGCCGGTATCTCCGAGGTCGAGGCCGCTCGCCCCGGCTGCCATGTCGATACGCCCAAGAAGGTCTTTGAGGAGGTCATTAACCTCTGCGAGTGGCCGACGGTGCTCGTCGGTACTTTCGACGAGGAGTTCCTCAAGGTCCCGCACGAGATTATCTGCGAGTCCATGCTCACCAACCAGCGCTACTTCCCGATCTATGACGGCGAGGGCAAGCTGACGCGTGAGTTCGTGGTCGTCTCCAACAGCAAGCCCGAGAACGCCGAGCGAGTGATCGACGGTAACGAGCGCGTCGTGCGCGCCCGTCTGGACGACGCTAAGTTCTTCTACGAGGAGGACCTGAAGATCTCCCTCGACGAGTTCCGTGAGCGTCTGTCCAAGGTTGCCTTCCAGGAGAAGCTCGGTAGCGTGCTCGCCAAGTCCGAGCGCATCGAGCAGCTCGCGCTCGCTATCGCCCGCGAGGCTCACCTGGGCGCCCATCTTGCCGCCGACGCTGCTCGCGCCGCACACCTGTGCAAGGCAGACCTGGTGTCCAACGCCGTCGTCGAGTTCACGAGCCAACAGGGCGTGATGGGCGGTTATTACGCGACCGCGATGGGGGAGAACGACGAGGTCGCCCATGCTATTCGCGATCACTATCGTCCCCGTTTTGCCGGTGACGAGCTGCCCGAGGGCACCGCTGGCTGCATCGTGGCCTGCGCCGACAAGCTCGATACCATCGCCGGTATCTTTGCCATCGGCGAGCCCCCGACCGGCTCCTCCGACCCCTACGCGCTGCGTCGTGCCGCTATCGGCATTATCAACATCCTGCGCGACCGCCTGCCGATCGACCCCACGTCGCTCATCGACTTTGCCCTCGAACTCTACAGTGAGCAGGGCATTGAGTTCGACGCCGCCGAGGTCGCCCAGCAGGTTCGTGACTTCTTCCATGGCCGCCTGGTGAGCATGGCCCGCGACGAAAAGATTCCGGCCGATACCGTCGCCGCCGTCTCCGCGGTGCACATCATCGCCCCGTCCGTCTTCTTCGCCCGCTGCGCCGCCCTCGACGAGGCCCGCAAGAACGACGCTGAGACGTTCGACAACCTGGCGACCGCCTATGCCCGCGCCGCGCATATCTCCAAGCCCGAGCTGGGTGCGGAGTATGACCGCAGCCTGATGGGCGAGGTCGAGCTTGCGCTCGCCGACGCCTCCGAGGCTGCTCAGACCGCCGTCGATGCCGCCCTTGCTGCCGAGGACTACCCGACCGCATTTGCCGCCCTCGCCGCCCTGCGCGCGCCCATCGACCGTTTCTTCGATGAGGTCATGGTCATGGACAAGGACGAGCAGCTTCGCGATAATCGCCTTAAGCTGCTCAACCGCTTCGAGGCCGTTTTCTCCGGCATCGCCAACATCGGTGAGCTTGCCCGCAAAAAGTAAGCCAGCCTGCGCATAAGCGCAAAAGGAGCCCCGCATGGATTGCCCGGTCACCGCTCGTCCCACCGTTATCGTTATCTCCGATTCGCTCGGCGATACCGCTTGTGAGGTGGTGCTTGCGGCGTCCGGGCAATTTGATGAAGGGGCTTTTCGTCTCTTGCGCCTGCCCAAGGTGACCTCGGTGGAGCAGGTCAAGTCATTTGTGGGGCCGCGCGTCGATGCCGACCATCGCGATGTCGCCGTGTTCCATACCATTGTCGATCCGGCGCTTCGCGCCCGCGTGCTCGATTACCTGGGTATGCTGCATATCCGTTCGGTCGACCTGATCGGCCCGACGCTTGCCGTGCTGTCGTCGCTCATCGGTGTGCCGCCCAAGTGCGTTGCGGGCGTGATTCACAAGACCGATGACCGCTATTTCCATCGTATCGAGGCCATGGAGTATTTCGTTGAGCACGATGACGGTCGTGGTTGCGACGATCTGTCGGGTGCCGATATCGTGCTGCTGGGTGTGTCGCGTACATCCAAGACGCCGCTGTCGATGTATTTAGCCTATCAGGGCTACAAGGTCGCCAATGTCCCACTGGCGCATGGCATGGAGCCGCCCAAGTCGATTTACGAGGTTGACCCGATGCGCCTGTTCGGCTTGATTTCGACCGTCGATGTGATTTCCGAGATTCGCGATAGCCGCTTGGGCGACGACTACGCCCGCGCCGTCGCAGGCTCCTATGCCGAGCCCGAGAGCGTGCGTAGTGAGCTTGCGGAAGCCCGCGCGCTCATGAAACGCCTGGGCTGCTTTGTAGTGCGTACCGACGGCAAAGCCATCGAGGAAAGCGCTGCCGAGATCATTGCTCACCTCGAAGAGATTCAAGAGGCAAGAGCACGCCGTGCCGCCCGCCGCGCTCAACAGCAGTAGTCCTTTCTGTGATGATTTTTCTGGGACGGGGATTAAAAAAGGCTCTGTTAGACCAGGATTGACATTCCGCCCCGTCATCTTCTTGCGATTGCA
>DXMB01000046.1:15111-19002 GCA_019414425.1 Collinsella sp. | reverse complement strand
TGGCGGGCCTGCTGGGTGCGGCTGAGCTTGTCGGCTTTGGTGAGGCAGACGATAAAGTTAAACTCATTGCCTTGCAGGTAGTCGATCATGTCATGATCGAGCTTGCTGGGGTCGTGACGAATGTCAACCAGCGATACAACTAGGTTAAAGCTGCGCTCGGAGTCAAAGAAGTCGCCGATAAGCTCGGCCCAGCGATCGCGCTCAGCTTTGGAGCGACGGGCGAAACCGTAACCCGGCAGGTCGACAAAATGCACCTCATCGGCCTCAAAGAAGTTGATGTTGCTCGTTTTGCCCGGCGTACTCGAAACCTTGACCAGGTTCTTGCGGCCAAAGAGCTTGTTCATAATCGACGACTTGCCCACGTTGGAGCGGCCGACAAAGCTCACCTCGGGGCAGGTGGACTCGGGAATCTGCGAAACCTTGCCGTAGCTGGCGACGAACTTGGCAAGCTGGTAGTTAATGGAATCGGCCATGGACACTCCTTGGTCGTAGGTTCTTACAAAAGAGCGCGCTATTGCGCAGCGGCAATGCGGCGGACGATATCGAGCGTAATGTCACTTGCGACACGCGCGTACTCGAACAGATCGAACTCTCGGTCGCAAATTGCATCGTACGCCTCGTCACAATTATCGCTGATAGCGCGCAACACCAGGCAATCGACACCATTTTTGGTTGCGACATGGGCAATTGCCGCGCCCTCCATACCGACACAATCGGCATGCGTCGCCTCGATAGCGTCGTTGCGCATGGCGGCGCCCGTCACAAAGCGGTTACCCGTGGCAATCGTGCCGACCAGGAACTGCTTGGTGCCCTCGTTCGAAGCGACTGCATTTGTCGAAGCGTCAACAAACCCACGCTCAGCAAGCACGTCGGCGGCAATATCGACCAGCGCGGGCGTCGAGCCAAACTCCTCAAGCCCCGGTGCGGACTCGGCGATAAGCGCGGTATCGGTATCCAGATAGCGCAGGCGCTTGCCAATGACCACGTCGTCGATATGGAGCTTGGGGTTCAAACCGCCCGCAATGCCCGAAAACACAACAGCCTGCGGAGCATACTTGCTAATGAGGTGCTGTGTTGCAGCGGCGGCGTTCACCGTGCCCATGCCCGCCGTTGTGGCGACAACTGTTAGGCCGTCGAGCTCACCGCTCACAACGGTCAAGCCCGCCTCCTGTACCATGCAAACGTTACTCAACTCTTCCTTAATCTGCATGATCTCTTTTTCGAGCGCACCGATAATCGCGATGGTAGCCATACCATTCCCCAAATCTATGAAAACTGCTTATCCACGGTATGGTACCAGCATTTTGACTCAACCGCGCAATACGAAGCCGCTAGACCAGCGCAGCGCGGGTATCATAAAGGGGCAAAAATGACTTGCTATCCAATGGCGGATTTGAGTTCGGCGCGGCGCTTTTTCATACCCGTCATGACGGCGTTGCGCAGCTCGGGCATGCGCGCGGTATCCATCTGAGGCACGCCCTCAAGCTTATAGGGAATGCCCAGTTGCTCGTACTTGACGACACCCATCGTGTGATACGGCAGCATCTCCAAACCCACCACGTTGTGCCATGGAGCGATCTGGCGACCGAGCTTCTCGCATTCCTCCACCGTATCGGTGATACCCGGCACTACCACGTGGCGAATAACAACCTTAATCTTGCGACGAGCAAGCTCATCGCCAAACGCCAGGATGCGTGCAGGATCGCAACCGGTCAGCTTTTTATGCTCGACGGGATCGGCATGCTTAATGTCGAGCAGCACCATATCGGTCTCGTTGAGCACAGCATCGAACTTCTCGGGGTGGTTGGGGTCAAACGCATATCCGCAGCTGTCAAGGCAGGTATGCACGCGGCCATCGGGGTTGTTGTGCATTGCACGGAACAGGTCGGCCAAAAACTCGGGCTGCAGGAGCGGCTCGCCACCCGAAACCGTAATTCCACCGCTGCGGTAAAACTCATGGTTACTCTGGAACTCGTCCATCAGGTGCTCGACGGTCACCATGGTGCCGCCGTTAACCGACCAGGTATCGGGGTTGTGGCAATACGCACAACGCATGGGGCAGCCCTGAACAAACACCACAAAGCGGATGCCGGGTCCGTCGACCGTTCCCATCGTTTCAATCGAATGTACGCGGCCCAGGGTATACGCAGAGTCCTCGGGATGAGCATCCACACCCTCAAGCGTCATCTCAGCCATTCCCGCAACCTTGCCTCTCTTTGATTTTTGCCAATTAAAATGCCAGAGCCATTCTAGCCCATACGCATGATGGTGAAACGGTTTGGCGGCCAATTGGGTTGTCCTATTTGGCCCCACGCAAGAGCGGCGGAAAGGTTGTCACAACCCGCTCGCCGCCGAAGCAATAGAAATCGATAGACGCCAGGCCCTACGCTTTAAGCGTAAGCACCGCGCCAAAGGCAGTCGGACCACAATGGCTCGAGATCACACCGCCGACCTGAGTCCAGGTGATGTCCTTAAAGCCGAGTTCATGCGCGTAGACCTCCATGTCGTCGCGCAGCTCCTCGGAAAGGCCCACCGAATACGCCAGGCCAATGTGCGAGTAGTCGATCTCGCCCTTCGCAACCATGTGGTCGATAAAGGCACGGGCGCACTTGAGCATAGAGCCGCGGAACTTCTTGGTCGCCACGAACTTGCCGCCCGTTACCTCAATGCAGGGCTTAATCTTGAGCAGATGGGCGCCCAGGAACGCGACGTTGGACAAGCGACCGCCCGCCTTAAGGAAGGCAAGGTCGGTAGGAACAAAACCCAGCAGTACACGGTCCATCACCGAATTGGTGAAGGCGAAAATTTCGTCGACGGTGGCATCGGGGTGAGCCTCGATGTATTTGGCAGTCTCAACGACAACGAGTGACTGGCCCACCGAGACAAAGCGCGTGTCCATAGAGAAGACGTAGTCGCGGCCCTGGGCCGCAATCTTCGAGGACTGATGCGAGCAGGTCGTGGCCTCGGAATACGCAAGATGCAAAATGGTCGCATCGGGCTGCTCAGCGTGAATGCGGTCGAACACGTGAGCAAAATCCGCAGGCGCGCAGCCACTGGTCTTGGGCATAACGCCAAACTCGTTACAGCGCGAGTAAATCTCAAGCGGATCGATCGAACCGTCCTCGACGGTCTCGTCACCAATCGTGACATGCATGGGCACGCGCACGATGCCGTAGCGCTCGCAGAGCTCCGGCGTCACATCCGACCCAGACTCAACCACGATTACGTACTTGCCCATTATCATCACGACCCATCTCGACGTTGACTTTTCAATACATGGCACGCGCCGCCGCACCGTTGCACAACGGCTCCAAGCGCCAAAGAGACGCCGCCCCTTGCACACAACAAAGGACAGCGTCTCCCTGGAAAACTCCGTGCTTATCTGAGATTCTACACGGTTTATTAAGGAGTGTTACTTATTCCGCAAACGGTAGCTATACGCGATAAACGGTAGTTGGCCGCGGCAACTGCGACACATTCCGCCCAGCAAGTCCAATCGTGCTCCATGCACGGTTAATGAGCGAGGCGGTAGAAATCCATCGACGCCGCACCCTCGGCGTGCAGCTCCATCGCCGGAACCGCCGGCGAATAGGTACGGCTCGTAAGTGCTACCTCACCACCGTTGGCAAAAATCTCGACCATCGTACTGTCCGAAAGCACGCGCAAATCGCGAAGCTCGCTTAGCTCGATCGACCTCTGGTCGCGCCCATAGCCTTCGTCACGCATGCCGAGGGTAAGCATCCCCTCCGCATAACGCACAAAGACACCCTTGCGGATTTCGAGCTCGACCATCTTGGCGCCCTCACAGGAAACCACAAGATCAAACAGGCGGCCCGGCTCCTCGACTGTCTCTCCGCCTACAGCACGAACGCAGCCGCCGCGCATCCTCTC
>DXMB01000046.1:0-15101 GCA_019414425.1 Collinsella sp. | reverse complement strand
TCTCAATCTCGTGCGCCGGCTGCTGGCAGAGCTTACCATCGCGCATGCTCAGCTCTCGCGGCACCGTCAACGCGCACTGCCACCCGCGCGCCACCGTCGGGTTTTCCGCCGTCGCATCGGGGCAACCCGACCATCCGATCATCAATCGCCGGCCTGCAGCATCCTCAAAGGACTGCGGAGCATAGAAATCAAAACCGGCATCGACCATCGGGGGCATGCCCTGCCCGACGATTTTAAAGCTCGGCGCCTCCCAATCGGCCTCGATGGGAAACCACACGCACTGATGCGGATTGCGGTAACGCCAACCATCGGCAGGCACACCCTGCGGACAGCAAACGAGAATAAGCTCGCCATCGAGCTCAAACAGATCGGGGCACTCCCACATAAAGCCAAACTTCTCGCCCAACTCAATGCGCGTCGCATAGCTCCAGTCCTCAAGATTGCGCGAGGTATAGACAAGCACGCAGCCACGGTCGTCTTTCGTACGAGCGCCCAGAACCATGTAGTAGATACCATCGTGCTCAAGGATCTTGGGGTCGCGCACGTGCGTACCGATATCGTCGGGGTAATCGACCGGTCCAACAGCTATGCGCTTCTCGCCCAATTCGTCGGGATTCTCGGCAACCATATGAATCTGGTTTTGCTCACGGCCCGTCAACACGTAGTCGTAATCATCGCGATCAAAATGCTTGACGTTGCCGGTATAGAAGTAGTGAATCTTGCCATCACGTACAAAGGCAGAACCAGAATACGCTCCGTTCGAATCCAAATCGGAATCGGGGAACAGCGCGGGGCCGCGATTCTCGTACGTCACAAAATCCTTTGTCGTCAGATGGTTCCAAAGCACTGGACCGCCATGCGCAGCATCGAACGGATCGTATTGATGATAGATGTGATACGTATCACCAATCTGAACCAAACCGTTGGGGTCGTTGAGCCAGCCAAGCTCAGGCTCCACATGGAACAGGAGCCTATCGGGGTCGGACGCGATGCGACCCGCCGTCTCATCCTGTCCGGCACGCCACTGCTCATAGTCCGCGCGTGTCACCTTATTTTTTTGATTAAACATCGCCGTTGACTTTCTCGTCTATGGGGAAGGACGCTCGACTCACACGAGTCGAACGCCCTTCCTCAAATGGACTTATCCTCAGATTACACTGAACGGCTCAACTAGAAGCTAACGTCGAAGCCAGCGCCAGCGCCCTCTTCATCGGTGGTCGGCACGCCCTTTGCCTTGTTGTAGGCAAAGATCAAGACGATTGGCACGATAAAGGCGATGAGATTGCCAGCCACATACCACACGAGGGTCTCGGGCGTGACGATGAGCAGGCCAAGCACGCCGGTCAGACCCTGACCGATAGCGCGCACCTCAAAGAGCTTGACGAAGGCACCGCCGCAGCCTGCACCGATGCATGCGCAGATGAACGGAATGATCGAATAGCGCATGTTTGCAGCAAAGATAGCGGGCTCGGAGATTCCGACCAGCGTCGGGATAAAGGACGACATGCAGATGTTGCGCTCTTTGGAGTGCTTCTTGTGAATGAGGTACATACCGATGGCGCCGCCGCCCTGGGCGATGATGGAAACCGACCAGATGGCCTGGATGTAGTTGAAGCCAGTCGTGGCAACAAGGTTTGCCTCGATACCCTGGATGAACTGATGCGTACCGGTAACGACGAGCGGCTGCAGGAACGCGGCGAAGACAAAGGCACCAAAGACGCCCATCCTGTTGTACAGGATATCGATTACGCCGGCGAGGACGTCACCGATCAGGTTACCGAGCGGGCCGAACACGGTGAACAGGGCGACGTTAGCAAGAATCAGGGTAACGGTCGGGACAAAGACGAACGAAACGACCTCGGGGATGTACTTCTGGGCAATCTTTTCGACCTTGGCCATAAACCAGGCGGTCAGAATTGCAGGGAACACGCCGCCCTGGAAAGCAACCATGGGAATGGAGAGCGGACCAAAGTTCCAGTACTCAGCACCCGTCGGGTCCATAACGAACGTGTTGCGGTTCATAAGGCTCGGGTGAACCATGACGATACCGACGAGGATGCCCAGGATCGGGTTACCGCCAAAACGCTTGACTGCGCTGTACATAACCAGGACAGGCAGGTAGTCGAACGTGGTGGCGATAATGGCAAAGAAGCTTGCGAGGTTCTTGAGGAACTCGCTGTGATCGGCGAGGCTGCCCTCCATGCCAAAGAGGCCGTTGGCAACGATCAGCGACTTAAGGCCGATGATGATTGCAGCGCCGACGAAGGCGGGAATGATGGGGATAAAGATGTCCGAGAATACCTTGAGGACCGAGAAGAACTTGCCCTTCTTGTCCGCCTCGGCGCCCTTGACCTCGGAAGCGCTGATCTCCTTAACGCCCGTCAGAGCCATAAACTCATCGTAAACCTTGTTGACGGTACCGGTGCCGAAGATGATCATGAGCTGGCCGCTGTTGTACAGCACGCCCTTGACGCCATCGATGTTCTCGAGCTCGGCCTTGTTGTATTTGCTCGTATCCTTGAGCACCAGACGCAGACGGGTCACGCAATGCGTGGCGCCCTCGATGTTCTCCAGTCCGCCGACGTTGTCGACGACTTGCTGGGACACTGCCTTGTAGTCCATGTTCCTCTCCATTCCTTTTCTAAATCATAAAACGGTTCGTTGCCGCTACAGAGACGCGATCGTTGCGTTTGCGCACTTGAGCGCACCGTCGGTGACGGTAAGCGCCACACCCTGGCCCTGCTTGTTGCAGAAGCGAGCGTTGAGCGCAACGTCATCGACAAAGATGGTCGCGATGTCGTCGTCGACGACCAGACGCACATGGTGAGTGCCCTCGCCCTTAAAGAACAACGGACGCTCGAGGCCCATGTTGTTGACCTGGAACCACGGGTACTGGGGAGCCGGCGTGAACTCGAGCTTGCCCTCGCGCAGGTTGGCGCGGAACTCATAGGCAAGACCGGTCTCGGCGTCCTCGGCGAACTTGACCGAGAAGCCGGCAGCGTTACCGCCGAGCTCAATGTCGGCATCGAGCAAGTAGGTGGAGCCGGCATCTGCGGCGAGCACCTGCTCGACCTTGCCCGACTCGCAGGAAAGCTCAAAGGTCTCGACTGCCTTAGCCTCGCCAAAGGCGCCAAGCATGCTGTCGGGGAGCTTGGTGCCGAGCGTTCCGTCGGCACGCTGAACGATCTCGAGGGGCATAAAGGTGCCACCCCATAGGTAAGAGCTGGGGTCGCCGCCCTCGTCACGCGTAGGAACCCAACCAAAGAGAACGCGACGCTCGCCATCGAATGCGGTGCGAGCGGCGTAGTACGCGCGGCCGTCGAAGGAGTCGTCAGCGGGGGTAATCCAAGGACCGTTGATGGACTTGGACATGCGGTAACGGGTCTTGTTGCCGTCGCTGTACTCGGAAAAGACGAGGTACCACCAGTCGCCCATCTTAAAGAGATCAGGCATCTCAAACATGGTGTACAGGCCCGGGTTCCACCAGTCGCCCTGGAACTCCCAGTTGGTCAGATCCTTGGAGGTGAACTTGACCAGGCGGCCGGTCATCAGACGCTTGTCCTCGCCCACACGCGTGCCGAGGATGAGCATGTACTCTTCGTTCTCCTCATCCCAAAGCACAAAGGGATCGCGCCAGTTGCGGTCATCGTAACCCTCCTGGGGCGGAAGCAGCGTCTCGGCGATGTTCTTCTCCCACTTGACGGCGTCGTCGCTCGTTGCGTGAAGAAGAACCTGCTTCATCAAGCGCGCCTTGACCTTATCGCGATTGCAACCAGTGTAGAGCGCATGGTACTTGTCGCCCACCTTAAACACCGTGCCGGCATAAACATACTGGTCGACTTCCTCGTCGCCGCCACGCTCAAGGCTCTCGCCAAAGTCTTTGTAATTGACGAAGTCCTTGGTTGTCGCGAGTGCCCAGCCAAACGGCTCTCCGAAAGGTCCGGGGTTTCGCGTGTCACGCTGATGATAGAGATAGAACGTGCCGTCCTCGCCGTACGGCATGATGTCGCCTACCCAAATTCCCTCAGGCTGGTAATACACCTTGTGCATCCGAGACTTCCTTTCCCACGTGATACTAACTCGGTACAACTGCAAGATATGTCAATCGTTTTCATATGTCAAACGTTTTCATACCAATACGTCTTTTTGCAGTTCCAGTCGTCGGCAAACGGTTGACATATGCCGGCGAACGGTCATCAGAGGTGTTTGAGGAATTCTTTTGGCACGGGATGAACTACGCGGTTTTACCCTCAATGAGTTCAACGGGGAGCTTGATATTCGATTCGGGCTTTTCGCCGTTAACAAGAGCAATGATGGATTGCGCCGCGAGCTCTCCGATGCGATCGATATCTTGGCGTACGGTTGTTAAGTCAGGCATAAACGTCATAGTGCGGCGGGCACCATCCGCGCCCACGACCTTAATATCGCCCGGAGCGCTCAAGCCGCGCTGCTTCATCACGTTAAGACAGATAGCCGCCATCGTGTCGTCTCCCGCAAAGATGCCGTCAATATCGGGGTTCTCATCGAGGATCTTCGCAACGACCGCGCTCTTTTCGTCGTCGGGCTTAACGAACTCGACCTCACGGACAAGCGCGGGCAAACCGGCCTGCTCAACAACATCGAGGTAGGCATCGGTACGCTTATTGGCAGGCATGCGCATGCGGCTATTGCTGCGCAGGCACAGGATGCGTGAACATCCGTCATCGATCAGGCGACGCGTGGCAAGTTCGCCGATGCTATAGCTGTCGCTCGCAATCTGAACAGAGGCCTCGCCAAGGTCGCAGTCGATACCAACCAGACTCAAGCCCATCTCGGCATACGCCTCGGCACCGATATTAAGCGAGTTGACGATGACGCCATCAACCATATTGCGTCGAAGCATGTCGATATAAGAGCGCTCAAGCTCGGGTCGATTGGCGCTATTGCACAGCAGCATCTTAAAACCGTTTTCGGCCAGGGTATGCTCAATGACTTGAACCACTTGGGCATGAAACGGACTGCTGACATAGGGGACGATCATACCGATAAGATTCAGGCGACCGTTGAGCATGGCACGAGCGATATCGTTGGGCGTATAGTTGATGCGCTTCATCGCGGCATGGACCTTATCGCGGGTCTCTTGGCTAATATAGCCACGATTATTAAGCACACGAGATACCGTAGTAGGCGAAACCCCCGCCACCGCCGCAACTTCCTTGATGCCAGGCTTAGCAGAATCCTTAGAACGAGCGCCCTCGCGAGCCATAGCACCCTCCCCCATCAACATGTCATACGTTTACATACAAACAAAGCATACCCCAACAACAGCGGGAAGACGGTAACAGTACAAGTAAGTAAACGACTCATCCAAATAATTAGGAGAGTTTCGCCTAAAGGGTGACTACACAGGACCCCGCCGGGGCTGCTTGGGCTATCTCCCAAAATATTCCGCAGGACGCAAGAAGCCCTCGCCGCACGAAGTGCGCAGCGAGGGTTTCTTGCATGTCCGAGGACGTTTTGGGAGGTAACCCAAACAGCCCCGGCGATCCTGCGGGAGTTAAATCCCTTTAGAACTTGTCGTGGAAGGTACGCGAAATGACCTCGTCCTGCTGCTCCTTGGTGAGCGTGTGGAAGTTCACGGCATAGCCGGAAACGCGGATGGTCAGCTGCGGGTACTTCTCGGGGTGAGCCTGAGCGTCGAGCAGCGTCTCACGGTTGAAGACGTTGATGTTCAGGTGGTGGCCACCCTTCTCGGCGTAAGCGTCGAGCATGTGGACCAGGTTATCGGCCTGAGCCTCGGAAACTTCAGAAACCTTCATAATGTGTCTCCTTCGATCGATAGGCGCCGGCCGAAACCGGCGCACTAATCAGTAATCGTTATTGTTAGTATAGCACTAACAATAGTTACTCGCCCAGCTGATCAAGGTCGATATCGCCAAAGAACACCTGATCCTCCTTGCCGAGCGCACTCGGAATGATGGAGAAGGTGTTGGAGATGCCGTCCTGAGCATCGCGGAACGGGAGCTTGGAAACCGAAGACAGCGAAGCGATGGCGCCGTGGCTATCGCGCTTGTGCATGGGGTTAGCACCCGGGGCGAAGGGCTGGCCAGCCTTGCGGCCATCAGGCGTAGAACCGGTCTTCTTGCCGTACACGACGTTGGAGGTGATGGTCAGAACCGAGGTCGTGGGCACGGAGTTGCGGTAGGTGTCGTTCATGCGGATGTACTCCATGAACTGGTGCACAACGTCGTGAGCGATCTGGTCGACGCGGTCGTCGTCGTTACCGTACTTGGGGAACTCGCCCTCGGTCTCGAAGTCGACGATGATGCCGTTCTCGTCACGGACGGGGTGGACCTTGGCGTACTTGATGGCGGACAGGGAGTCAGCCACGACGGAAAGGCCAGCGATGCCCGTAGCGAACCAGCGATGCACGTGCTTGTCGTGCAGAGCCATCTGGATGCGCTCGTAGCAATACTTGTCGTGCATGTAGTGAATGATGTTCAGCGAGTTGACGTACACGCCAGCGAGCCACTTCATCATGTCGTTGTACTTTGCCACAACGTCGTCGTAATCGAGCGTATCGCCCTCGACGGCGCGGTACTTGGGGCCGACCTGCTTCTTGGAGACCTCGTCAACACCGCCGTTGAGCGCGTAGAGCAGGCACTTGGCCAGGTTGGCGCGGGCGCCGAAGAACTGCATCTCCTTGCCGATGCGCATGGAGGACACGCAGCAGGCGATGCCGTAGTCGTCGCCGTGGTAAACGCGCATGAGGTCGTCGTTCTCGTACTGGATCGAGGAGCTGGCGACGGAAGTCTTGGCGCAGAACTTCTTGAAGTTCTCGGGCAGACGAGTCGACCACAGAACGGTCATGTTGGGCTCGGGGCTGGTGCCCATGTTCTCGAGCGTGTGCAGGTAGCGGTAGCTCATCTTGGTAACGAGCGTACGGCCGTCAACACCCATGCCGCCGATGGACTCGGTGACCCACTGCGGGTCGCCGGTGAACAGGGCCTGGTACTCGGGGGTACGGGCAAACTTGACCATGCGGAGCTTCATGATGAAGTGATCCACGAACTCCTGGATCTGCTCCTCGGTGAAGGTACCGTTGGCAAGGTCGCGCTCAGCGTAGATGTCGATGAACGTAGAGGTACGGCCGATGGACATAGCGGCGCCGTTCTGCTCCTTAACGGCAGCGAGGTAGGCGAAGTACATCCACTGGATGGCCTCCTGCGTGTTGGTAGCAGGGTTGGAAATGTCGAAACCATAGGTCTCGGCCATCATCTTGAGCTCGCCGAGGGCGCGGATCTGCTCCTGCAGCTCCTCGCGATCGCGGATGTTGTCGGCGGTCATGACCGTCGGGGTGGAAGCCTTCTGGGCCTCCTTGTCCTTGATCAGGTAGTCGACACCGTACAGGGCGACACGACGGTAGTCGCCGATGATGCGGCCGCGGCCATAGCCATCGGGCAGACCGGTGATGATGTGAGCCGAGCGGCAAGCACGCATCTCGGGGGTGTAAACATCGAAGACGCCGGCGTTGTGGGTCTTGCGCTCGAAGGTGTAGCGCTCGACAACGTTCTCGTCGACCTTGTAGCCGTGCTGGCTGGCAGCCTGGCAAGCGATGCGGATACCACCGTTGACGTGCAGAGCGCGCTTGAGCGGCTTGTCGGTCTGGAGGCCGACGATGGTCTCCTTCTCGCGGTGGGCGTTATCGATGTAGCCAGCGGGGTGGCTCACGATACCCGTGACGGTCTTGGTGTCCATATCGAGGACACCGCCCTGCTCACGCTCCTTAAGCAGCAGGTCGAGAACCTCGCCCCACAGCTCCTTGGTACGCTCGGTCGGGCCGGCGAGGAACGACTCGTCGCCCTCGTAGGGGGTGTAGTTCTTCTGGATGAAGTCTCGGACGTCAACCTCTCCCGTCCAAATGCCTTCCTTGAAGCCTTCCCATGCCTCCTGCATTGTGTAACCACGCTCCTAGTTACGTGTAATGCGGCGCTCTCTCACACCGCTGCTTATTGAATTCTTGAATTATCGGCTTGCACTACCGGCTTCTTCCGTTCTTCACCACACGTTGGTGCAGGGAAAAACGTTTGTCCACCTTGGAACTGCAACCCAAAACCCAAGATTTCACCCGTTGAGAAGGATAACATAGCCACCCCCTTCATCAGGGCTGTTATATGATTCTTTTTTTATACCATTAGAGCGTTTTTAACAAATCCGCAGGAAATGCGAGCGCGAACAACTACCGTTCACCGATTTCTTTGGTATTTTTCCTTGCCTTTGTACGACGTTCACTCTAGCTGTTATGCCAGTTTTAGCAGGGTAAAGTGCCTCTGAGTAGGCTTTGGGACATGCCTAGAGATCTACCCCTAACTTTGCTGGTACCGACGGTGCACGGAGGTCGCCTAAAGGTAGTTTTCTAGACATGTCCCAAAAATCTACCGTATAGGGTGCGCGTGCAGGGGTATCATCTTCCACCGAAAATAGTTTCTAGTGTTAGGGGTTTTCGGTGGAAGATACCGATTTCCATGAGCTTGGGCGTCAACTCTTAACTGAGTTTGGCAGCATGCATCAGCGCATTTCGCGCTTTGCGGACAAAGCTCTCGGCGGCGAGATGGCCGTCATGCGCGCTCTCATGCTCGCTGGCGGCTCGCTCACGCCGAGCGAACTCGCCAATCGTGCCTGGGTCTCGAGCGCCCGCATCGCCAATATCCTACGCGCTCTCGAAGCCAAGGGCTGGGTTGAACGTGAGCACTCAAAGACCGACCGTCGTCGCGTACACGTCACGGTGACCGACAAGGGATTCCATGATCTCGAGATCAAGCGTCGGGAATTCGAGGACCGCACCGCGGCCTTCCTTGAGCAGTTCGGCGAAACAGATACCCAAGAGATGGTGCGCCTTCTAAGACGTGCCAACGAAATTATCGACCGCAACCAAGAAAGGAGAGATGCCGAGTGAGGATTCTCAAGCTCTTTAAAAAGCATGTCCTGGCACTGTTCGCAGCTATCGTACTTATCGTAATCAGCTGCAACGCCGATCTGGCGCTGCCTACCTATATGAGCGACATCGTCGACGTGGGCGTGCAGCAAGGCGGCATCGCCTCGCCCGTGCCCGACACCATCCGCTCCGAATCGCTCGACGACCTCGAACTCTTTATGAGCGCCAAAGACGCCAAGACGGTAGAGGCTGCGTTTGGCAAGGCAGACAAAAACGGGATTCGCACGTACAAGGGCACCGAGGACGAGCGCGCCGACGGCAGCAAGCTCGCCGACATTATGAGCCTGCCCGAGACCGTCGTCCTTTCGCTCAACCAAGGCATCGACGCCGACTCCATGGGCGACATGACCGGCACGTCCAGCGAGAAAGACAGCGACGCCGCTCAGGCCATGCCCACCCCCGAGCAGATGGCAGCGATGACGCCCGAGCAGCTCGCCGAGATGCAGCAGAAGGCCGCAGCCGCGCAGAGCATGCAAAAGCAGATTAATGCCGATGGCGGTAAGATCACCATGAAGAGCCTGCGTCTAGGCGTTGAAGGCGGCCTAATCGACCAGGGCAAGCTCGTCGAGGGCGCCAACGATATGGCTGACAAAATGGGCTCCATGTCGGGCTCCATCGTCACCCAGCGCGCCGTGAGCTACGTGCAGGACGAGTACAAGGCACAGGGCATCGACCCCGCTGACGTGCAGAACGCCTACCTGGGCCGCATGGCGACCACGATGTTTGGTCTGTGTCTGGTGTCGCTCGTCGCCACCATCCTGACCGGCGCCGTGGCTTCGCGCACCGCCTGCTCCATCGCCCGCGACCTGCGCCGCGAGACCTTCAACAAGGTTATGCACTTCTCGCCGGCCGAGGTGGGCAAGTTTAGCCAGGCCTCGCTCATCACCCGCTGCACCAACGACATTCAGCAGATTCAGATGGCCGCAACCCTGTTTATCCGCATGTGCCTGATGGCTCCCGTCATGGGCATCGTCGCCGTCATGCGCGTCCTGGCCAACCATACCGGCCTGGAGTGGACCATCGCTGTGGCCATCATCGCGGTTTCGGCTGTCGTCGGCGTGCTCATGGGCCTCACCATGCCCAAGTTCAAAAAGATGCAGAGCTTTGTTGACCGCGTGAACCTTACCGCCCGTGAGCTGCTCGACGGCCTGATGCCCATCCGCTCGTTCAACCGCGAGGAGCATGAGCTCGAACGTTTTGACAAGGCTTCGCTCGACCTGATGACCACGCAGCTCTACACCAACCGCGCCATGAGCTTTATGATGCCGCTCATGATGCTCGTCATGAACTGCATCACCGTACTTATCGTCTGGTTTGGCGCGCAGGGCGTATCCGACGGCGTGATGCAGGTCGGCAACATGATGGCGTTTATCTCCTACACCATGCAGATCGTCATGGCGTTTATGATCCTCACCATGGTGTCGGTCATTCTGCCCCGTGCCGAGGTCGCAGCCGAGCGCGTGGAAGAGGTCATCACCTGCCCCACGAGCATCAACGACCCTGTCTCGCCCAAACTGCCCGCGGCCAGCGCGCCGCGCGGTGAGCTCACCTTCCGCGACGTGAGCTTCCAGTATCCCGATGCCCGTGCCGACGTCATCAGCGGCGTGAACTTCACCACGCATGCCGGTCAGATGCTCGGCATCATTGGCTCCACGGGCTCGGGCAAGTCCACGCTCGTGCAGTTGATTCCGCGCCTGTACGACGTCACGGGCGGCAGCATTTCGCTCGACGGCATCGACGTGCGCGACATGACCCTTTCCGAACTGCGCCGCCGCATTGGTTACATCCCGCAGCAGGGTCGCCTGTTCTCGGGCACTGTCGAGAGCAACCTCAAGTTTGCCGGCGACATGGTAAGCGACGATGACATGCACCAGGCCGCGCGCATCGCCCAGGCCGAGGACTTTATCGCCGAGCGCGAGGGCGGTTACGACTCCCCCATCAGCCAGGGTGGCTCCAATGTTTCGGGCGGTCAGCGCCAGCGTCTGGCCATCGCCCGCGCCCTGGCCAAAAAGCCCGAGGTCGTGGTGTTCGACGACTCGTTTAGCGCGCTTGACTACAAGACCGACGCGCGCCTGCGCGAAGAGCTGGCCAAAAACGTCACCGACGCCGCGCTCGTGGTCGTGGCACAACGCATCGCGACCATCATGCACGCCGACCAGATCATCGTACTCGACGACGGTCACGTAGTGGGCACCGGCACGCACGAGGAGCTACTGCGCAGTTGCCCGGCGTACCTGGAAATCGCACAGTCGCAGCTTTCCGCCGAGGAGCTGGGGCTTACCCAAGAAGAAATTGCAGCCGTTATGGAAGGAGGCGAGCGCTAATGGCAGACGAGACCAAGACTCAAATTCCCAAGCCCACCCGTCAGCGTGGACCCATGGGCCGCATGGGTGGCATGCGCCGTGGCGAAAAGGCCAAGGACTTTAAGGGCACCATGAGGCAGCTGCTCGGCTATATCGGCCAGCACAAGATTGCCGTGTTTGCCGCCGTCGCCTTTGCCGTGTGCTCGGTCATCTTTAACATTGTGGGGCCCAAGGTGCTCGGCCAGGTTACCACCAAACTGTTCGAGGGCCTGGTTGCCAAGGTCAACGGTACCGGCGATGTCGACTTTGCCTGGATCGCCAAGACGCTCGGCTTTTTGCTCTGCCTGTATCTGGCGAGCTCTGTCTGCAGCCTGGTCCAGGGCTGGCTCATGACCGGTGTCACGCAAAAGATTTGCTACCGCATGCGCAAGGAGATTGCCGCCAAGATTGCCGTCGTGCCGATGAGCTACTTCAACGGTCACAGCAAGGGCGATGTGCTCAGCCGCATCACCAACGACGTCGATACGCTCGGCCAGTCGCTCAACCAGAGCGTGACGCAGCTTATTACGTCCGTCACGCAGATTATCGGCGTGCTCGTCATGATGTTGTCGATCAGCCTGCCGCTCACCGGCGTCACCGTGCTCACGCTGCCGGCCGCCGCGATAATCCTGGTCGTGATGATTCACTTCTCGCAGCCGTACTTCCGCGAGCAACAGCAGGTTCTGGGCGCCGTCAACGGCATTATCGAGGAGGACTTTGCCGGCCAGAACGTCATTCAGGTGTTCGACCGCGCCGAGGCCTCGATCGAGGAGTTCGACCGTCAAAACGACCGACTCTTTATTAGCGGCTGGCGTTCGCAGTTCCTGTCGGGCCTGATGATGCCGCTTATGAGCCTGGTGGGCAACATGGGCTATGTGGGCGTCGTCGTGGTGGGCGCACAGCTCGCGTTGACCGGCAATGCCACGCCCGGCGACATCCAGAGCTTTATCCAGTACGTTCGCAACTTTACGCAACCCGTACAGCAACTGGGCAACGTGAGCAATACGATGCAGTCGATGGCCGCTGCCACCGAGCGCGTCTTTGAGTTCCTGGCCGCGCCCGAGGAGGAGCAAAAGGCCGACGCGCAGATTCCCGAAAAGCGCCCCGGCCACGTGGAGTTCGACCATGTCAAGTTTGGCTACACGCCCGACAAGACCATCATCCACGACTTTAGCTGCGAGGCGCAGCCCGGCCAAACCATTGCCATCGTCGGCCCCACCGGCGCCGGCAAGACCACGCTCATTAAGCTGCTGCAGCGCTTTTACGACGTGGACGGCGGTTCGCTGCGCGTCGAAGGCGTCGACGTGCGCGACTGGGACCGCGCGGCGCTGCGCGGCGAGTTTGCCATGGTGCTGCAGGACACCTGGCTGTTTAACGGCACCATCCGCGAGAACATCCGCTACGGACGCCCCGATGCGACCGACGCCGAGGTCGAGGCCGCCGCACGCGCCGCACGCTGCGACCACTTTATCCATACGCTCGCCGGTGGCTACGACTTTATGATCAACGAGGAGGGCACTAACCTGTCGCAGGGTCAGCGCCAGCTCGTGACCATCGCCCGTGCCATTTTGGCCGACCGCCCGGCGCTGATTCTAGACGAGGCGACTTCCAACGTGGACACCCGCACCGAGGAGCTCATTCAGCGCGCCATGGATGCGCTGATGCAAGGCCGTACAAGCTTTGTCATCGCGCACCGCCTGTCCACGATCCGTAACGCCGACGTGATCTTGGTGATCCGCGACGGCGACATCGTCGAGAAGGGCACACACGACGAACTGCTCGCCCAGGGCGGCTTCTACGCCGACCTGTACAATTCGCAGTTCGACGAAGCGGCGTAAATTCTGCCGCAGGGAACGAATAACGCCCGAGAACGGGGGCGCAGGACAGCCTGCGCCCCCGTTTTTTGTTCTGCGGCCCTCGAACCGCCTCCCCTGGGACCTGATTGACGCCCTCCCTCAAGGCCCCGTGGACAAAAAATGGCAAATATGAGTACTGTCACCTTTTTAGTAACAGCCAAAACTGCCCCAAACGACCTCATTGCGGCCTAGATATGCCTTCAAATTGATCAAAATGCCCGGTAGCATGCTTCTGTGTGCCAACGTTAATGAACATATTTACTGTTGTGTCTATTATCTTGTAAGATCGATATGATACTACGCTAGCAACAGTACTCATATTTGCCATTTTTTGTCCACAGGACTTAGAGAACGCCCAAAAATCTAGCAATGCCAGCGAGCAAACCGCGTCAGCCGATGCAAGGAGTGTCCCCAAGTGCCGGCAGATAAGGAACGTCCCTAACTGCCAGGTTTGAAAGGTAGTCATTGGGGACGTTCTTAAACGACTAGTCAAACAAGAACGTCCCCAACGACTACTCATTTAAGTACGTCCCCAATGAGTGCCCCTGGAGCAAGACAACGCCGCAGGTAGAGGGCGGACAGCGAGCGCCGTTACGCGGGTTGGTAAACCCGCGTAACTAAATACGTTCCGCGATCTCGTGAATGAGGTAGTCGGTCTTTTCCCAGCCCAGGCACGGATCGGTGATCGACTTGCCAAAGACGCCGCCGTCGACCGGCTGGTTGCCGTCCTCAAGGTAGGACTCGATCATAAAGCCCTTGACCAGCCTGGAGATGGCTTCGTTGCGGCGGCAGCTGTCGAGCACCTCCTTGCAAATGCGATACTGCTCCAGCGGACGCTTGCCCGAGTTGTCATGGTTGCAGTCGATGACCGCCGCTGGGTTGGCATAACCGGCGTGCTCGGTGTAGCGCTCGGCAAGACGCTCCAGATGCTCGTAGTGGTAGTTAGGGTAGGTGCGGCCGTCGAGGCCAATGTAGCCGCGCATGACGGCGTGCGCGAGCGGATTGCCGTCGCACTCGACCTCCCAGTTGCGGAAGATAAAACTCTGGTGCGCCTGGGCGGCGTAGATGGAGTTGAGCATGACGGTGGTGGAGCCGGCAGTGGGGTTCTTCATGCCCACGGGTACCGAAATGCCGCTCGACACCAGGCGATGCTCCTGGTTCTCGACCGAGCGCGCGCCCACGGCAACGTAGCTCAGCAAGTCGACGAGGTACTGGTAGTTGGACGGGTAGAGCATCTCGTCAGCGGTGAAGAAGCCCGTCTCCTCGATGACGCGCAGGTGCATGTGGCGGATGGCCTTGACGCCCTCGAGCAGGTCGTCGGGAGCCTCGGGGTTGGGGTTGTGCAGCAGACCCTTGTAGCCGGTGCCCTTGGTGCGCGGCTTGTTGGTATAGACGCGCGGAATGATGATGAGCTTGTCCTTGACCTCCTCGGCGGTCTTGGCCAGTCGGTTCATGTACTCAAGCACCGAGTCCTCGCGGTCGGCAGAGCACGGACCGATGATAAGCACCTTGCGTGCGTCCTCGCCGGTAAAGACTTTGGCGACCTCGGCGTCAAATGCCTGCTTTTTGGCGGTAAGCTCGGCAGAAAGTGGCATTTCCTCGCGGATCTCCATGGGGATCGGCAACTTGCGTTTGAATTCCATGGCCATAGGGGCCTCCTCAATCTATAGAAAGAGCAATAAGCGTATTGTCGAGTGCTCGGCATTATCCGCTGTCGCACGCTAAAGTGCAAGCACAGCCTACTAAAAAGGGAATGAATCGACACAAGAGCCCGCTCACCACGAGAGTGGATAATCTCCCGTTTTTGGCCCATGTTCGCGCTCAAAGTGGGAGATTATCCACTCTCGTCGGGCAAGCGTCCAAAAACCCACACCGGGACTGCGGACGATTTCTTGGACCGCTACGCGGCCCTTCCCAGCGCGGCGCGGA
>DXMB01000045.1:0-19147 GCA_019414425.1 Collinsella sp. | reverse complement strand
CCCACCTGACGCCCATACCGCTCGCATATCGCATGCACGGCCTGGCGCGACAGGCGACGTCCGTTCTTATTTAAAAAGACCGCCGAGGTCTCGGTTCCGCGGGCATGGGCCGCCAAGCGAGAACGTCCCTCAGTTAAATAGAGCGTCAGAGCTCGCGCCGCGCTTCCCACCAGTGGGGACAGGCGTTCCTTTGAGCCCTTACCGCGAACGAGTACAAAGCCATCGTCAATATGGATATCGCCCACATCGAGCCCAACCAGCTCACTCACACGCAAACCGCATCCGTAGAGCACTTCCAAGATGGCATGGTCGCGCAGCCCCATCTCGCCCTCGGGAAAGTCTTGATCGAGCAGCGCCGAGACATCCTCCACCGATAGATACTCCGGCAAACGCTCAGCCTTTTTAGGCAGGCGCAACGCCGCCGTCGGGTTTTGGGCCACGGCCCCATCGCGCACCAAAAAGGCATGCAGGCCCTTCACGGCAGCAAGCGCGCGCTCCACCGAGGCGTCGGAATAGCCTCCGCCGCGGCGATCGGCGACAAAGCCCTCCACGACCTGACGGGTCACCTCTTCAAAAGACACAATACCCGCCCGCTCCAGATAGGCGCAGTACGTCGTCAGGTCACGACGATAGGCCACAATCGTGTTGCGCGCCAAGCCCCGCTCGACCGCGAGGTAATCGAGATACTCCCCCGCCGCCACGGCGAGCGACGAGGGAGTAGCTTCGGTATGTTCCTTATTCGCCGGCACCCTTAGTCCGTAGCGAGGTTCATGGGCGTCACCTGCAGACGGTCGACACCCTCGTGCTGGCCGATCGAAGCGCGCACGAACTCGCGGAACAGCGGCTGCGGGTTGGTCGGGCGGCTCTTGAACTCGGGGTGAGCCTGGGTTGCCACATACCACGGATGAACGTCGCGCGGCAGCTCGACCATCTCGACCAGGCGCTCGTCGGGCGACAAACCCGAGATAACCAAACCGGCGTCCTCGAGCTGGTCGCGGAAGGCGTTGTTGAACTCAAAGCGGTGACGGTGACGCTCGTAGACGAGTTCCTCGCCATATGCCTCACGAGCAAGAGTATCGGCGGCGAGCTTGCACGGATAGGCGCCCAGGCGCATGGTGCCGCCCTTCTCGGTCACGTCCTCCTGCGAGCTCATCAGATCGATGACGCTATACGGACCGTCCGGATCAAACTCGGAGGAGCTGGCACCAGCAAGGCCAACGACATTGCGGGCGAACTCGCACACGGCGACCTGCATACCCAGGCAAATGCCCAGATACGGAATCTTGTGCTCACGGGCAAACTCGGCCGCGAGGATCTTGCCCTCCAGGGCGCGCTTGCCAAAGCCGCCGGGGACCAGGATGCCCGAGGCGTCGCCCAGAACCTCGGAGACATTCTGCTCGTCGAGGCTCTCGCCGTCGACTAGCTGGACGTCCACATGGCGATCGTAGAAGACGCCCGCATGGTGCAGGGCCTCGATAACCGACAGGTACGCATCGGGCAGCTGCGTGTACTTACCCACGACGGCGATCTTCACCTTGTCGGCGTGATGGTTGGCGTGATTCTGTTTGCGCAGGAACTCGTTCCACTCGCTCATGTCGCGCTCACGCGGATCCAGACCCAGGCGCTCGCAAATGCGCAGGTCAAAGTCCTGCTCGGCAAGCAGCTGCGGAACATCGTAAATGCTCGCGCAGTCCTCGTTGGTAAAGACGCAATCGGTGTCGACGTCGCAGAAGCTTGCGATCTTTCCGCGGATAGCGTCATCGATATGGTGGTCGGAGCGCAGCACGATAATATCGGGCTGGATGCCAAAGCTGCGGAGCTCCTTGACGGAATGCTGCGTGGGCTTGGTCTTGACCTCGTGGGCGGCGGCGATATAGGGAACGAGCGACACGTGGATGTAGCAGACGTTCTCGGGGCCGGCCTCCTTGCGGTACTGACGGATGGCCTCGACAAACGGTTGGGACTCGATGTCGCCGATCGTGCCGCCCAGCTCGGTGATGACTACATCGGAGCCGGTCTGCTCCTCGATGCGGCGGAACTTGTCCTTAATGGCATTGGTGACGTGGGGAATCACCTGCACGGTACCGCCCAAAAAGTCGCCGCGACGCTCACGGGCGATTAGGCTTTTGTAGATGGCACCGGTCGTAAAGTTGGAATCGCGGGTCAGGTTCTCATCAATAAAGCGCTCGTAATGACCCAAGTCCAGGTCGGACTCGTAACCATCCTCGGTAACGAAGACCTCACCATGCTGGAACGGGCTCATGGTACCGGGGTCGACGTTCAGATACGGGTCGGCCTTCTGCATCGTTACTTTGTAGCCACGCGACTTGAGCAGACGGCCCAGCGAGGCCGCGGTGATACCCTTGCCCAGGGACGAAACCACGCCGCCGGTTACGAACACATGCTTGGTCATATTGAGTTACCTGCGCTTCCCGTAGAAGTTGTTTATCCACATCTTACGGGTCTTCATTGTAATACTCGCGCCGCGGACCGTTCGCAATTTTTCTCGCGTGCGATTGCATTTCTCAATCTTGAAACAAAACGCCGCCCGGTTTCCCAGGCGGCGTCGCTATGGCAAGGGTTACATGCTGCTATCGATCAGCAACCTCGTCCTCAAGCATTTCCTGAACGAGCATGCCGGTACGGACGCCCTCAAGATACCACTCGCCACGTTCGGTGAGGCAAATGCCATTTGCAAGCTGACCGCCGTCGTCGCTATAACGCGAGACGACATCAATCATGCCTTCGGAATCCAAGCGATCGATTGCGGCGCGGGCACGATACGGCGAAACCCCCACGCGCTCGGCAAGCGTTTTGCGCGAGAAACCATACGGCCCGCCATTGTCTTCGGTTTGCTGGGCGATCTCCATCAACACCAGCACCTCGACACGCTTCATATCGTTGACACTCGCACGACCCTTGCCCGCCATAGCAGCCTCCTCAAACCGAGCACGAGCATCTAACGCGCCGTGCGCGACCGACACACCTCACGATGTCAGGTAATATCCATCATGCGGCATCCCGCTAAGGATGAAACAGTTATGGTTATTGTATACCGCTCAAATTGTTTCTAGGCAGGTAAACGGCTATTTTTCGCCGAAATAGGCGCTTTATTGATCAAAAAGCCGTACCGGGCGCTAACCCGATACGGCCAAAATGCAATGCAATTACCGCGGTGCTTCAAACTTAGCGATGGAAGAAACCGCGGCGCTCAAACTTGGGCTCGCAGCACACGTTGATACCCAGTTTGCGCAGTACCGTCTCGTCCGTCGGCGAGATGATCACGCTAAAGAAGGCATCGCAACCGCGCAACTGCTCCAGGCCCAAAAGGACGCGAGCGGCCGTCTCACTCGTGGCCGAGGTGATCGACAGCGCCATAAGCGTCTCGTCGGTGTGGAGGCGCGGGTTTTTACTTCCCAGGAAATGCGTCTTGAGCTTGCTGATGGGCTCGATCGCCTCATCGCTAATGACCTCGAGCTCAAGGTCGACGCCCGAGACATGCTTGAGGGCGTTCATAATGAGCGAACTTGCGGCGCCCAGGCGCGTGGAGGTCTTACCGGTCACCACGGAGCCATCGGGCATGACCATGGCACCCACGGGACCACCCGTCAGCTGCTCCCTGGTGAGGGCCGCCGAGCGCGCCGGTGAGTAGTTCTTATCGATGCCGGCTTTCTTCATAATAATCTTGAGACGGTCGACTTGCTCATCGCCCACGCCGGTACGGCGCACATTTTCGACCGCGGTAAAGTAGCGGCGGACGATCTCCATCTTGGAAGCGTCGCGGCAGGCATCGTCATCGGTGATGGCAAAGCCGACCATATTGACGCCCATGTCCGTAGGGCTCTGGTAGGGGCTCTTGCCCAGGATCTTTTCCATCAGGGCACGGACTACCGGGAAGGCCTCGACGTCGCGGTTGTAGTTGACCGTGGTCTTGTTGTAGGCCTCAAGGTGGAACGAATCGATGATATTGGCGTCGTCGAGGTCAGCCGTGGCGGCCTCGTAGGCAATATTGACCGGATGCGTCAGAGGAAGATTCCAGACCGGGAAGGTCTCAAACTTGGCATAGCCGGCGGCGGTACCGTGCTTATGCTCGTGATACAGCTGCGAGAGGCAAGTGGCGAGCTTGCCCGAGCCGGGGCCGGGTGCCGTCACGACAACGAGCGGACGCGTGGTCTCGACAAACTCGTTCTTGCCGTAGCCATCGTCGGACACGATCAGATCGACATCGTGCGGATACCCCTCGATGGGATAGTGCAGCTTGGCGGGAATACCGAGCGCGTTCAAGCGGTTGCGGAACACATCGGCAGCAGGCTGGCCGGCGTACTGGGTGATAACCACAGCCGCGACGGCAAAGCCGTTGCCGCGGAACAGGTCAACCAGGCGCAGCACATCCTCGTCATAGGTAATGCCAAGGTCACCACGAGCCTTGTTCTTCTCGATGTGGTTCGCGTTAATGGCGATGATGACCTCGACGTCATCGGCAATGCTCTTGAGCATGCGAAACTTGCTGTCCGGCTCAAAACCCGGCAGCACGCGGCTGGCATGATAGTCATCGAACAACTTGCCGCCAAACTCCAAATACAGCTTGCCGCCAAACTGCGAGATGCGCTCCTTAATATGAGCGGCCTGCAGCTCGATATACTTCGCGTTGTCGAAACCCTGGCGCATATATGGCTCCCGTCCCGTTTCCATTTAATGTCTTAGGCGATTATAACGGAGCCTGCCCTCCCCGATGCCCAGGCCATCAACAGGCACCAACCAAACACGCCATCGATAAGTTGCGGTGAAATAGCTCCTGTTTAACCCCTCAAGACGGCCAAACGGGAACTATTCCACCGCAACTTCCCCTTTTGGCGCAAAGTAACCTGACCCCTTTGCACCAACAGCAGAAACGTCGCGGGCAGAGAACGGACAGCGAACAGGCACCAGAGCGAGCAAGCCGCCCCCTGCGCCAACAATGGCAGCGCCGCAGGTTGAGCATAAGTCAGCGAAAGCCCACCAGAGCGAGCAAGGTGACGTGAAAGAGGAGGGCATAGGCCTTTTGGCCATGCCCGACGATTGAACGTCAGATTGCCGCTCTGGCGGGCTTGCAGCGTCGAGTGGTTCCGGCGTTTGGTAAAACGCCGGAACACAAGAGCGCCCCCTCCCGCGCACGGAACGGGAGGAGGCTAAAGGTAGGAGTCTACCGGTGGGGTTACCCCACCGGACAGACGATGACCAGGTGATCCTTTACAGGATCGTCATGGTTTCCGTGGGGTACCCAAGGGGTACTTAGAGCATCACGCAGGCGACGGTCAGAATGATGGCGCAGACGACGGAGAGAGCGACGATGAGCTTGAGAGCAAACTTGAGCCAGGTCGTCCACTCGATCTTGGCCAGGGCAAGACCGCCCATGATGGCGCCGGAGGTCGGGGTGAACAGGTTCACGACGCCGATGGCGGCGGAGAAGATCATGACCATGACCTCGGGCGAGAAGCCGAGCTTAACAGCCAGCGGTCCCATGATGGGCATGGAGACAGTAGCCATACCGGAGGTCGAGGGGATCAGGAAGGACAGGCCGAAGTAGACCAGGAAGCTCATGGGAGCGAAGATCACGCCGGACAGGCCAGCCAGAGCATTGGCGGCAGCGTCGAGGACGTAGACGTCGAGGCCGGTGCTAGCCATGAGGACGGAGATACCACGGGCAAGAGCGATGACGAGGACAACGGACATCATGTCGGCAGCACCGGTGATGAAGGTGTTGACGATCTGCTTCTCGGAGAGGCCACCGATGATACCGATCAGGACAGCCATGAGGAAGAACCAGGTGGAAGCCTCGTCGAAGTACCACTGGCCAATGGGCAGGCCGGTGATCAGGGCAGACCAGCCCTGAACGATGGCGTTACCGTCGGCGTCATAGACAGCGCCAGCATCGAAGAAGTTGGCGACGCCCTCGTTGAGGTCGGCCAGCGGGATGAAGCCGACGATCATGACGACGAAGGTGAAGGCAAAGGCGATCAGAACACCCTTCTGACGACCGGTGAGCTTGACCTCCTTGTGAACCTCGGAAGCAGCCTTGCCGTGAGCCTCTTCGGCGTCCTTGAGCTCCTGCATCGAAAGGATGGTGGAACCCTTGTCAGCCTTGACCTTCTTGGCATAGCTCATGACGAAGAGGATGGACATAACAGTGGTAACAATCCACAGGACGGCACCGAGGCCGATGATGATGGACTGGTTGACCTCAATGCCAACGCCGGTCAGAGCGTCGACGGCAGCACCGACGGCGAACGGGTTAACCGTGGAGCCGAGGCAGCCGCAGCCAGCGCCGAGCAGGACGGTGGCAGCGCCGACCATAGGGTCGAAGCCAGCAGCCATCATGGTGGCGGCGAGCAGGGCGTAGAAGGGAACGGTCTCCTCGCACATACCATAGGTGGTACCACCGAGGGAGAAGATGAACATCAGCACGGGAATGAGCATGATCTCATTGCCCTTAAGCTTCTGCACCAGAACGGCAATGCCGTTGTCCAGGGCGCCGGTCTCGGTCATCATGCCGAGGAAGCCACCGAGGATCATAACGAAGAGGCAGACGGGCAGAGCGTCAGCGAAGCCCTTGACCGGGGCGGTGCAGAAATCGCTCAGGCGGGCAGCGGTAACCGCGCCACCGGACGTACCGGAGACGATAACGGTAACAACCGCGACGATTGCCAGCAGAGCAAGAAGAATGGTGAACGATGAAGGCATACCGCGCTTTTTCTTAGCGGTCTCAGTCATAGTTCTCATCCCCCCTTCATAAATCATTTACTGATCTCGCCCGAAGCGGCTCTTCCGTGCCGTGCATGTCGCTCGGTGCGAGATTTTTACCAGACAAAAGCGCTCGGGGTGCGCAGGAATGCACCCCGAGCGAGATGCTAGATGCTCTTACTTGAGCGTGGCGTACATGACAGCCTTGATGGTGTGCATGCGGTTCTCGGCCTCGTCGAAGACCTTGGAAGCGGGGCTCTCGAAGACCTCGTCGGTGACCTCCTGCTCGGTGATGCCGAACTGCTCGCACTTCTCGGCGCCAATGGTGGTGTTGGTGTCGTGGAAGCTGGGCAGGCAGTGCAGGAAGATGGCACCCGGGTTGGCCATAGCCATGACCTCGGAGGTGACACGATACGGGGTGAGCTGAGCGATGCGCTCGGCCCAGACCTCGTCAGGCTCGCCCATGGAGACCCACACGTCGGTGTAGAGAACGTCGGCACCGGTGACGCCGTCCTTGACGTCGGTGGTCAGCTTGATGGTGCAGCCGTTAGCCTCAGCGATGGGCTTGCAGGCCTCGATGACGTCGTCAGCGGGCATGCACTCCTCGGGGCCGCAGGCCACGAAGTTCATGCCGAGCTTGGAGCAGACGACCATGAGGGAGCGGGCAACGTTGTTCTTGCAGTCGCCCATGAAGACGAGGGTCTTGCCCTTGATGTCGTAGTTGAAGTTCTCCTGGACGGTCAGGATGTCGGCGAGCATCTGGGTGGGATGCCACTCAGTGGTCAGGCCGTTCCACACAGGCACGCCGGACTTAGCAGCGAGCTCCTCGACGTCGTCCTGGGCAAAGCCACGGAACTCGATGCCATCATACATGCGGCCGAGAACGCGGGCGGTATCCTCGATGGACTCCTTCTTGCCCATCTGCGACGAACCCGGATCGAGGTAGGTGACGCCCATGCCCAGATCCATGCCGCCGACCTCGAAGGCGCAGCGGGTACGAGTGGAGGTCTTCTGGAAGAGCAGAACGATGTTCTTGCCCTCGAGATAGCGGTGCGGAACGCCAGCGCGCTTCATGTCCTTGAAGTTCTTGGAGAGCTTGAGCAGGTACTCGATCTCCTCGGTGGTGAGGTCGAGGAGCTTGAGGAAGCTACGGCCGGAGAGGTTAACACCCATGGTTCGTTTCCTTTCGAAGAAATGAATTACGTAAGTATTAGTGTCGCCCGTTTGACGGGCGAAACCGGTGCGGTTGTAGGGAGACCGCACCGGAAACGGAAAGACTTAGAGGTCCTCGCGCCAGAAGGGCATGCTCATGCAGCGCGGGCCGCCGCGGCCGCGGGAGAGCTCGGCGGAGGGCACGACGAGAAGGTCCAGGCCCTCCTTGTACAGCACGTCGTTGGTGACGGTGTTGCGGGCGTAGACGCAGATCTTGCCGGGCTCGACGCACAGGGTGTTGGAGCCGTCGTTCCACTGCTCGCGGGAGGCCGCGATCGGGTCGCCGCCGCCGCAGGGGATCAGCTTGACCTGGTCGACGCCGGTGGCGTCCTCCAGGACGTGCTCGAGGGTGTCCTCGATCAGGCGGATGTTCACGTCGCCCGGGTTCTTGCCGGCGGTCAGCTCGTAGACGCGCAGGGTGCCCATGATGGCGGGGTGGATCGTGAACTTATCGACGTCGATCTGGGTGAAGACCGTGTCGAGGTGCATGAAGGCGCGCGAGACCGGGATGTCGAAGGCCAGGATGCGCTCGACCTTGGAGTCGGAGTTCCAGAAGATGTTCTGGGCCATGACGTCGATAGCGGCGGCCTGGGTGCGCTGGGAGATGCCGACGGCGAGGGTCTTCTCGTTGATGTTCAGCACGTCGCCGCCCTCGGTGTGGAACTGGCAGTCGCGGCGGAAGTACAGGGAGACGTCCTTGTAGTCGGGGTGGTACTTGAAGACGTACTTGCCGTACAGGGTCTCGCGGTTGCGGGTGACCGAGTACATGCGGTTGAGGTTGACGCCCTCGCCGACGACCGCGAACGGGTCGCGGGTGAAGTAGAGGTTGGGCATCGGGTCGATGATCAGGTCGGACTCGGACTCGGAGTTGACCAGGGAGTCGAGGGTCGTGGACGCCGTGAGGGGCATGTCGATCTCGGCCTTGGTCATGCCGGCCATGGTCTTCTTGACGAACTCGAGGTTGTCCTCGATGGAGTCCAGCTTCTCGCGGACGATCTGCGGCATCTGCTGGCCGCGGATGCCTGCCTCGGCGATGTACTGGTCGGTGAACTCGGCGCGGGCGCCGGGGACCTGGTCGAACACCTCGGCGACGAGGTTCTCGAGGTAGAGGACCTCCACGCCCTGGTCCCTCAGGATCTGGGCGAAGGTGTCGTGCTCCTGCTGTGCGACCTCCAGGAACGGGACGTCGTCGAACAGGAGTCGCTCGAGCTCGTCGGGCGGCAGGTTGAGGAGCTCGTCGCCGGGACGGTGCAGGCAGACCTTCCTGAGCTTGCCGATCTCGGAAGGCACGTGCAGACCTTTCGTCATGGCCTCCTACCTTTCTTTCGGGCCCCTGTCAGGGCCGATTCGTTAGCGCCCCTCCGTGTGAGGCGTTATTGCTGACGACATATTTATATCCAAAATCAGTCCATACTTCCACCTCGCCCCCGAACGGTTTTATATGAGGGGTGAACGGCATACACATATACTTCACGCATGGCACACTTTGATTTAATAAAGTTTATTTACGTGCTAAAACGCGTTTTCAATCCAAATAGCAAATGGAACTTAACTTTATTAAACCACCCTCAAATTGCATATTTCTAATAAAGCTATGAATAGAATTAGCGATTCATGCCGCGTCTCAACCATTTTCATTTTTATTCAGAAAAAAGTTTGTCCTATTCATTTCTGGTAAACAAATTACCGTTTACCAGACGCTTGATACCGTTCACCGGAAGCTCAGTATAAGGCCCAGCGGATACCGGCTCGCTTTACGGCCCCATTTGTAACAACTTGACTTCTCGGTATAGAAAAACGAACCCGCTTCCCCTAGGGAAACGGGTCCGTTTTCGATTATCTTCGGCCAATTTGGATAAGGCCCTCGAAGATCGTCGGAATCCTAGCGATCGAACTCCGCCAGTGCCTCGCCCAAAAGCCTCAGGCCCTCGCGGAGAACGTCCCCGCTCGCGCAGTAGCCCAGGCGTGCGCCGCAGGGGAGCTCAAAGCGGCTGCCGGGGACCAGCAGCACTCCCCTCTCGGCCAACAGGCGCTTACAGAATTCCTCGTCATCCTCGGGAATATCCAGCTGGATAAACGAGGTGGATATTCCCTGCGGGGCCGTCCAGGAAACGCGATGCTGCGTATCGATCCAAGCCTGCGCGATATCGCGGTTGCCAAACACGATCTTGCGATTGCGCTCGAGAATCTTATCCTTGTGCTCAAGCACATAGGTCGCCAGGGCATCGTTGAACACGCCGCCGCAGATCATGGTGTAGTCGCGGTAGGTGCGGATGCGGTTGGACACTTCTTCGTCGGCCACGACCCAGCCCACGCGGGCCGCAGGCGTCGAATAGGTCTTGGACACCGAGTTGGTGACAATGGCCTTCTCGTACATGTCGACCATCGACATAAAGGCCTTGGTGTTCTCAAGCGGCAGGTACACCTCGTCGCACAGCACATAGGCGCCAACCGAACGGGCGATCTCGGCAATCTGGCCGAGCGTATCGGCATCGAGCACCGTTCCGATGGGGTTCGATGCGTTGTTAATGCAGATGAGCTTGGTATTGGGACGCACCAAGCGCTTAAGCTCCTCGATATCGGGCCTCCAGCCAAGCTCCTCGCGAAGCTCCCAATACTCGACCTCGGCACCGAGCGTACGCGGAATCTCGTAGAGCGGCGCGTAGGTGGGCCACTCGGCGATGACATGGTCGCCGGGCTCGACCACGGCCATGATGGCGTTGAGGTTAGCGCCCGTGCAGCCATTGGTCTGCAGAATGTGATCGGGATTGACCTCGCGACGATACAGCTTGGCAACCTCGGCCTTAAACTCCGGAGAGCCCTCGATCCAGCCGTAGTTCATCTTCTCGCGGTCCAGGCGCTCGTAGAACGTGGCGCCGTCCTGCTCATCGAGCGCGCGCAGCTCGCCCATGGTGAGCGACGAGATCGTCGACTGGGCGATGTCCCACGTGGCGCTCTTCTCCCAAACGTTGAGCCATTCCTCAACGCCAATCGTCTTAATGTCCATGGCCAAGCTCCTTACAAAAGCAGTCATCCAACCGTGTTGACGTTCCTCATACAAGATTGGGGCGGCGCGAAAACCCGCACCGCCCCAATGGGAGACATCTAACGTCAGCTAGATGTATGTATTAAGACCTATACGGGTCATAGAAGACCTTAGAGGTCCTCGCGCCAGAAGGGCATGCTCATGCAGCGCGGGCCGCCGCGGCCGCGGGAGAGCTCGGCGGAGGGCACGACGAGAAGGTCCAGGCCCTCCTTGTACAGCACGTCGTTGGTGACGGTGTTGCGGGCGTAGACGCAGATCTTGCCGGGCTCGACGCACAGGGTGTTGGAGCCGTCGTTCCACTGCTCGCGGGAGGCCGCGATCGGGTCGCCGCCGCCGCAGGGGATCAGCTTGACCTGGTCGACGCCGGTGGCGTCCTCCAGGACGTGCTCGAGGGTGTCCTCGATCAGGCGGATGTTCACGTCGCCCGGGTTCTTGCCGGCGGTCAGCTCGTAGACGCGCAGGGTGCCCATGATGGCGGGGTGGATCGTGAACTTATCGACGTCGATCTGGGTGAAGACCGTGTCGAGGTGCATGAAGGCGCGCGAGACCGGGATGTCGAAGGCCAGGATGCGCTCGACCTTGGAGTCGGAGTTCCAGAAGATGTTCTGGGCCATGACGTCGATAGCGGCGGCCTGGGTGCGCTGGGAGATGCCGACGGCGAGGGTCTTCTCGTTGATGTTCAGCACGTCGCCGCCCTCGGTGTGGAACTGGCAGTCGCGGCGGAAGTACAGGGAGACGTCCTTGTAGTCGGGGTGGTACTTGAAGACGTACTTGCCGTACAGGGTCTCGCGGTTGCGGGTGACCGAGTACATGCGGTTGAGGTTGACGCCCTCGCCGACGACCGCGAACGGGTCGCGGGTGAAGTAGAGGTTGGGCATCGGGTCGATGATCAGGTCGGACTCGGACTCGGAGTTGACCAGGGAGTCGAGGGTCGTGGACGCCGTGAGGGGCATGTCGATCTCGGCCTTGGTCATGCCGGCCATGGTCTTCTTGACGAACTCGAGGTTGTCCTCGATGGAGTCCAGCTTCTCGCGGACGATCTGCGGCATCTGCTGGCCGCGGATGCCTGCCTCGGCGATGTACTGGTCGGTGAACTCGGCGCGGGCGCCGGGGACCTGGTCGAACACCTCGGCGACGAGGTTCTCGAGGTAGAGGACCTCCACGCCCTGGTCCCTCAGGATCTGGGCGAAGGTGTCGTGCTCCTGCTGTGCGACCTCCAGGAACGGGACGTCGTCGAACAGGAGTCGCTCGAGCTCGTCGGGCGGCAGGTTGAGGAGCTCGTCGCCGGGACGGTGCAGGCAGACCTTCCTGAGCTTGCCGATCTCGGAAGGCACGTGCAGACCTTTCGTCATGGCCTCCTACCTTTCTTTCGGGCCTTACTGGCCGAATGTATCAGCGCCCCTCCATATGAGACGCTGCTTGCTGACAGCTCTAGTTATATCCAAAAATCAGCCGCAATTCCACCTCGCCCCCGAACGGTCAACAAAGTGCGATGAACGGTATATCGCATGTGATTCCCCCATGATGTACTTCGGCGTTCTAAAGTAACTTTTCTAAGGTAAACGCTCTTTTTTCTCAAAAATCATTCGCAATTACAACTCCAATCTTTCGATTAGGAATTGCATATCTAAAACGGTTTTATGTATATAAATGACGCTTGTTCGTGTTTCTGTCTGTATTCGATGATATTCAGCTACCTATCATTCTTATTCACACATACTCACCAGTTGAGTGAGGATATAGACCGTTTTTTCACAACGTGACGGGCGTCAGCTCTATGGCTTGTCAGCGTAAGAAGTAGGTAAAGATACCGTTCACGCGATACGTCCGTGCCATAGGTCGACTAAATTGAGACAATAGTGAATAGTGTTAGGCAACCGTCCCCTGCGGGGACTGAACGGACAGATGCATATGCCGAGCAAAATCGAAAAAAAGCAAGCCGCCGCAAAGCTGCGCAAACCGCCGCGCGACTTCTCGTACACGCAGAACCGAGAGCTCAGCTGGCTGCGCTTTGACAACCGTGTGCTTGACGAAGCCTTCGACGAGACCGTTCCGCTGTTCGAGCGTCTAAAGTTCGTGTCGATTTTCGAGTCCAACCTCGACGAGTTTCTCATGGTGCGCGTGGGCGGCCTGTCCGATCTGGCAGAGCTCAAAAAACAGCCTGTCGACAACAAGAGCAATATGACCGCCTCCGAACAGGTCGATGCTGTCATGACCGAAATGCCCGGGCTCCTTACCCGATGGGAGTCCATCTTTAAGAGCATCGAGGGCAAGCTCGACACCCTGGGCGTTCACCGCGCCCGCATCGATTCGCTTACGCCCGAGGAGCGCACCTTTGTAACCCGTTACTTCCAGGCCTACGTGTCGCCGGTCATCTCACCGCTGGTGATTGACCCGCGCCACCCCTTCCCCAACCTGCGCAACGGCGCACTCTACCTGGCCTGCGGCCTGGACGGCGTCACCGACGAGGAGAGTCTGCTGGGCCTTATCGAGATCCCCGCCTCGATGAACCGCGTGGTCGAGATCCCCTCGCCCACCGGCACCTACTCCTACATCTTGCTCGAGGACGTCATCCTCGCCTGCCTGGACAGCTGCTTTGGCTCCTATAAGCCGCTCGACCGCGCGCTCATCCGCGTCACCCGCAACGCCGACATCGACCCGGACGGCGAGGGCGTCGAGGAGGAAGAGGATTACCGTCAGCACATGAAGCGCATCCTCAAGAAACGCTTGCGCCTGCAGCCGGTGGTGCTCGCGGTCTCGGGGTCGCTCGAGAAGGCGACGCTCAAGACCATCCGCAAGGCGCTCGAGCTTTCGCGCCGCTCTGTCTTTACCTGCGATATCCCGCTCGACCTAGGCTACGTCTTTGGCATTGAGGGCAAGATTCCCGAGCACCTGCGCAACGAGCTGCTCTTTACGCCGTTTAAGCCGCAGCACAACCCCACCATCGATATGACCCGCTCCATCCGCGAGCAGGTACTTCAGCACGACAAGCTGCTCTTTTATCCCTATGAGGCCATGAACCCCTTCCTGGATCTGGTGCACGAGGCCGCCTACGACCCCGAGTGCATCTCACTGCGCATCACGCTCTACCGCGTGGCCAAGCAGAGCCGCCTGTGCGAGTCACTGATCGATGCCGCCGAGAACGGCAAAGAGGTCACGGTGCTCATGGAGCTCCGCGCGCGCTTTGACGAGCAGAACAACATCGAGTGGGCCGAGCGCCTGGAAGAGGCCGGCTGCACCGTCATCTACGGCTCCGAGGGCTTTAAGTGCCACTCCAAGATCTGCCAGCTCACCTATCGCGAGGGCATGGCGCTAACGCGCCTGACGCTGCTGGGCACCGGCAACTTTAACGAGAAGACGGCCAAACTCTACAGCGACTTTATGCTCATGACCGCCCACCCCGGCATCGGCGAGGACGCCAACCTGTTCTTCCGCAACCTGTCGCTGGGCAATCTGCGCGGCGATTACCGCTTCCTGGGTGTGGCGCCCGTAGGCCTCAAGCCGCTCATCATGCGCGGTCTGGATCGCGAGATCCAGCGCGCTCTCGCTGGCGAGCCCGCCCGCGTGTTCTTTAAGCTCAACTCGCTCACCGACCGCGAGGTCATCGACAAGATCGCCGAGGCATCGTGCGCAGGAGTCCGCGTGGACATGATCATCCGCGGCATCTCGTGCCTCAAGCCGGGCGTTCCTGGCAAGACCGAGAACGTGCATGTCCGTTCTATCGTCGGACGCTTTTTGGAGCATGCGCGCGTTTACGCCTTTGGCGTGGACTCGGACATGATCTACCTGAGCTCGGCCGACATGATGACGCGCAACACCGAACACCGCGTGGAGATCGCCTTCCCCGTGCTCGACCCCACCTGCCGCGCCCTGGTGCACGAGTACATGGGCATGCAGCTGCGCGACAACGTGAAGGCCCGCAGCCTCACGAGCGACGGCACTTGGGTCCCCGTGGAGCGTGCAGAGGGCGAGAAGCCCTTCAACTCGCAGGAAGCCCTGCTGGAGCGTGCCTATCGCAACGCCGAGGCCGCGCCCGAGCCCGTCATTGAGGCAAAGCCTGCTCCTGAGCCGCAGCCGGCCACACCCGAGGTTCAGAAGGTCCAGGCGACCGTCATTGAGCCCGAGCCCGCACCTGTACCTCAGCCCGAGCCGCAGGTCACCAAGCCCGCACCCGAGACGAGCGCCCGTCGCGATAAGCCCGCCGGCAGGACCAAGGCCATCGAGCGCCATCGCCCCGGTCGCGTGCGCATGGGCCTGGGCCTGATCGGCCTGGGTCTTAAGACGCTCATTACCGGCAAGACGAAATAGTCGTTTGTAGAAGCAGTTTGTAGAAGCGCCCCGCATTTGAGGAAAGCCTCGGATGCGGGGCGCTTTTCCCTGCTACCATGGTGCGAACAACAACACGAATGACAGGCAGGGATATGAAGCTCACTATAGAATCGATGACCTACGGCGCCGACGGGTTGGCGCACGCCGACAACGGCAAGGCCGTCTTTGTGCAGGGCGCCGTGGCAGGCGACACCGTTGAAGCCGAGGTCGTACAGGACGGTAAGTCGTTCATGCGCGCCCGCACCACCGAGATTCTGGAGCCGAGCCTCGATCGCATCCAGCCTCCCTGCCCCTTCGTTGGCATTTGCGGCGGCTGCTCGTGGGGCAATCTCTCACGCACGGCACAGCTTGCCGCCAAAGAGCAAAATCTGCGCTCCACGCTCGAGCGCATCGGCAAGTTCGCTCCTGAGCAGGTCGATAAGTTGGTGCAGCCCATCTGCCACACCAAGGACGACTGGGGCTACCGCAATAAAATCGAGCTCGAACCGACCGTCGTCAACGGTCGCGTGCGTCTTGGCATGCACGGTGTCGACCCCAGCAAAATCGTAACCGTCGATGCGTGCCCGCTGTTCGATAAGCGTTTTCCCAAGGCGCTCAAATCGGTCGTCGGCGCACTCAACTATCTAAGCGGCAGCCATGACTTGGGACTCGAACGCGTGGGCATTCGCGCATCGCGCCGCACCAAGGCGCTCGAGGTCGCACTCTGGACGCCCACAGGCTCTTTTCCGCGCTCGCAAGTCTCCCGCGTGCTGGCGGACGCCGCTCATCCCACGAGCATCGTGCGCGTGATGAGCAGGGGCGAGAAGAAGGCCCGCCGTGTCTCCAAGGTCGAAATGCTCGCCGGCGAGGGCTCGTGGACCGAGAACATCGCCGAGGGCCAGATGCGCTTGTCTGCCCCGTCGTTTTTCCAAGTCAACACCAAGGGCGCCGAGATTTTGATTGATCTCGTTATGGACGCCCTCGACCCGCAGGAAGACGAGCTTGCCGTGGACCTGTACTGCGGCGCCGGAACCTTTACCCTGCCGCTCGCCCGCCGCTGCGACTTCGTCGCCGCCGTCGAGGCCTACGGCCCGGCCGTGCGCGACCTGCGCCGTAACCTGGAGATCAACAAGCTTGATAACGTCGACGTCATTGGCGGAGACGCGGTGCGCGAGTTCCCCGACCAGGATGCCGACGTCTTGGTGGTCGACCCGCCGCGCGCAGGCCTCGCCCCCGAGGCGATCGACCTTATCGCCAGCACGAGTGCTCGCGATGTCGCCTACGTGAGCTGCGACCCGGCCACCCTGGCGCGCGATCTCAAACGCTTTGTCGAAGAAGGCACCTTCTCCCCCGTAAAGATCACGCCAGTCGACCTGTTCCCACAAACCTTCCACTGCGAGACCGTCGTCCACCTTAGGCGCAACTAGCCACTTAATCATTGCTCAGAAAAATCATTGGGAAATCGAGCGTGGCAAGCGGAGGTCTTCGGGGTATAAGACGGCTAATTGTATGCCGCCTATGAAAGGAACCCTCATGCCCAGCGTTGCCGTTCTCGCCGCCGATGGCTTTGAAACTATTGAATGCTTGACCATGGTCGATGTCATGCGTCGCGGCGGCGTGCGCGCCACCCTTGTCTCGATCATGCCCACGCGCGAGGTTGTGAGCTCGCTGCAGATTCCCGTGACCTGCGATGCACTCTTTGACGAAATCAACTTTGACGAGTACGACTGCGTCGTGCTGCCCGGCGGCCTGCCTGGAGCCACCAACTTGCGCGCAGACCAGCGCGTTTGCGATGTGGTCTGCGAGTTCGCCTCAACCAAGCACGTCGCAGCCATCTGCGCCGCCCCGTTTATCCTAGGCGAGCTCGACCTACTCGAGGGGCGCCACGCCACGTGCTTCCCTGGCTTTGAGAAAAGCTTCCCCGAAGGCGCCTATACCGGCGAGAAGGTTACGCAAGACGGCAACATCATCACCGCCAGCGGCATGGCCCAGTCGCTCCCCTTTGCGCTTGAGCTGCTGCGCACGCTCGCCGGCGACAAGGCCGTCGAGAAGGTCGCCGAGGGCATTCAGCTATGATTTTGGCTTCGCAATCACCGCGCCGCATCGAGTTGATGCGCGAGGCGGGCTATGACATTCGCGTGATTCCCGCAGATATCGACGAAACGCCTTTTGATGGCGAGGCCCCGCTTACGCTCGTTGAACGCTTAGCACGCGCCAAAGCCGCCGCCGTTGCCGCCGAGCATGCCGAGCCCAACGAACTGACCGTCGCGGCCGATACTATTGTCACCTTTGACGGCCAAATTTTGGGCAAGCCGGCAGACGGGGACGAGGCGCGCACCATGCTCCGCGAGCTTTCGGGCCGCACGCACCAGGTCGCAACCGGCGTCTGCATCGTTAAGGCAGGCGACACGGCCGCTCCGCATGCCGCCGAGAGCCTGTCGTTTGTCGATGTGACCGACGTGACGTTCTATGAGCTTACCGAAGAGCAGATCGAGCGCTATGTTGCCTCCGGCGAACCCATGGACAAGGCCGGGGCCTACGGCATCCAAGGCACAGGCGGCCGCATGCTTGTGCACGATATTTCGGGTGACTTCTACAACGTGGTGGGCTTGCCCATCGCTCGCGTCGCACGCGCGATTCAAAAACTCTCGTAATTGCATCTGGCGCTGGTTATCCCCCAGCGCCTACAATTTTGCCGTACCGTACGGATCCCGACCGGGCATAAGGCCCGGCGGAAAACCGATAGGAGAAAACATGGACACACTGCTCGAAGCCATCGATGTTTGCAATGTCGATGGCTTTTGCTTTGGCAACTATACGGACGAGGAGGCTGGCACCGGCTGCACCGTAATCGTGGCGCCCGAGGGTGCCACCGGCGGCGTTGACGTTCGCGGCGGTGCTCCAGCATCGCGCGAAACCGACCTGCTGCGTCCCGAAAACACCGTCGATAAGGTCCACGCCGTCTGCCTTTCGGGCGGATCGGCCTTTGGCCTCGAGGCTGCAAGCGGCGTGGCCCGCGAACTCGAGAGCCGCGGCATTGGTCTGCCCGTCGGCCCCACGCAGGTGCCCATCGTGTGCTCCAGCTGTATCTTCGACCTTGCCTTTGGCGACCCCACCGTTCGCCCCGACATTGAGGCCGGCATCGCCGCCGTGCGCGAGGCGCTCGACCACACCCCCACCAAGCTCGAACAGGGCAACGTAGGCGCCGGCACGGGCGCTACCGTGGGTAAGCTCATGGGCCCCGCCACCTGCATGAAGGCCGGCCTTGGCGCTGCCGCCGTGGCGCTCGGCCCCATCAAGGTGGGCGCCGTGGTCTCGGTCAACGCCTGCGGCAACGTTGTCGACCCCTTCACCGGCGAGTGGGTCGCCGGTATGCGTGCCGCAGCCGATAGCGACCAGATCGTCGACATGGAACTCGCAGCCTTTGCCGCCGCCGGATCCATGCAGATGCCGCTCGACCGCACCAACACCACCATCAGCTGCATCGTCACCAACGTGGAACTCACTAAGGCACAAGCCACCAAGGTCTCTCAGATGGCCGCAGACGCCTACGCACACGCCATCCGTCCCACGCACACTACCAACGATGGCGACACCATCTACACCCTCGCCAGCGGCAAACTGGGCGCCCAGGCAAGCGCCGTCGTTCCCCTAGACCTGCTGGGCATGCTCGCCGTAAGGGCTTTGCAAACCGCCATCGTAAACGGAGCCAAAACCGCCAAAACCTCCCACGGCATCCCCGGCGCCGCAAAGTAATCTCACTCGACCGTCGGTCGGAGGCGGGTGGGCATTACGTTTGCTGCTCTACAGTCCTATGCAAGACGAAGGCCACATTAAGTGGCCTTCTTTGCATGCGGAACT
>DXMB01000044.1:0-19331 GCA_019414425.1 Collinsella sp. | reverse complement strand
GCCCTCGCGGCCTAGTCGCTATTTAGGGCGTCCAAGATTTGGGACGCAGTTCATTGGTGGTCTGGGCTTTTTTCTTGTTGCTGCAGTTTTGAAGGGCGTGCTATGGGCAGTAAAAGGCTCGATTGGATTGATATCGCTAAGGGCATTGCAATTATTCTGGTCATTGTGGGGCACACTGTTCCAAATCCTTCTCCTTTGCGACATGCCATCTTCTCTTTTCATATGCCGGTGTTCTTTATTCTTGCCGGGTACACATTCAGGCCCAAGCCGTGGCATGAGCTGCTGAGCGGATCGGTGCCGCGTCTTCTGATGCCATATCTGGTTCTTTCGTTGGCGTGGCAGGTGCCTACTTTTTTGATGAGCGGCGCTCCTTTGACAGTCGGTACGCTGGTTGCGGGACTTGAGACGATTGTGTTTGCCTCTGGCGTTGATGTGCCTGGGCTCGGGGTTGCCGCTGTTGGCATGGCATGGTTTCTGGCGGCGCTGTTTACGTCACGGTTGCTGTTTAATGCTCTGATGCTGTTGTTTGACGCACGCGAGCTTGGGGTTGTTTACCAAGGTGCTGCCTGTACCGTAATTGCCTTTTGCGGTTTGAGTGTGTCTCGTTATTTGGGTGTTTACCTGCCGCTCGATCTGGATCTGAGCTGTTATATAGTACTGCTGATGTGGGTTGGTTATACGGTGCGTCATAGGGGGCTGGAGCCGAGCGTGGACAAGCCGCTGCTGTTTATTGGCTCCGGTGTTGTTTGGCTTGCTTTTGCGGCTTTGAGCGGGCTTGAGCTCTCAAGCCGTCGTGTGGACGGCTTTGTCATTGCTACGATTGCCGCTCTCGCTGGCAGTTACTGCGTGTGTTGGGTTTCTATGGCGATTGAAAAGATGAAGGACATGCCGATCTTGGAGGCTTTTGAGCGAGGACTCGTGTTTTGCGGGCAGGCCAGCCTTGCCATCTTCGCAATCCATGCGGTTGATTGGTTTATCCCTTGGCAGACGATGCCGTTGCTCACGACACTGCCGGCATCGTGGCTCTTCGCATCGATCGTGCGCTGCGCCTGCGATATTGGATTGGCGTACGTGATTAAGAAGGCGTAACGACAGTGGGGAGGACCAACTTGGTCCTCCCCACTGTTTCTAATTATCTGCAGTGTTGCAGCCTTACTATTTGAGACGCTCCCTCAGCAGCTCCAGCGCGTGAGCATAGCCCTGCAGGCCCTCGCCGGTGATGGTGGCGAAGCAGGCCAAGCGTGCGTAGCTTACCTGGCGGAAGTCCTCGCGCGTCTCTACGGCGCTGATGTGGATCTCGACGGCGGGGATGGCGACGGCCTTGAGGGCGTCGAGGATGGCCACGCTCGTGTGCGTGTAGGCCGCCGGGTTGATGACGATGCCGTCGACCTTGCCGTAGGCCTCCTGGATCTTGTCGACGATGCTGCCCTCGTGGTTGGACTGGAAGACCTCGACCTCGTCAAAGCCCTGCGCGGCGCCTGCCTCCTGGCAGATCTGGACCAGGCGGTCGTAGTTGTCGCTGCCGTAGATGCCCGGCTCGCGAATGCCGAGCATGTTGAGGTTGGGGCCGTTGATGACGAGTGCTTTCATGGTTGCTTCCTTTGCAGTTGGTCGATTTGGCGAGGCGGAATGAAAAACCACCACAAAGGTGCCTGTCCCCTTTGTGGTGGTTTTTGTTAGAGAGCGGGTGGGAGGGTGTCGAGGACGGCGCGGGCGGTGTTGGCGGCGCAGTCGCGTGAGTCGATGACGCAGTCGGCCCAGGCGCGGTAGCGCGGCATGCGCTGCTCGGCGAGCTTGTCGATGCCGTCGCGGGCGGTGATGGGGCGTCTCTTATGAGCGAGTTCGTCGAGCTTGCGGTTCAGCATCACGATCTGGCTGTTCTGGTGCAGCAGCGGGTAGTTCTCGTCGCGCGTGACCACGCCGCCGCCGGTGGAGAGCACCAGGCCGCTACGCTTGGAGATGTCGGCCAGGGCCGCCGTCTCCTGCTCGCGGAAGGCCGCCTCGCCGCGCTCGACGATATAGTCGGCGCAGGGCATGCCCAGGCGCTCCTCGAGGGCGCGATCGAGGTCGATGTGCTCGCGGCCCGTGAGCTGGGCGATCTGCTCGCCCACGCGGGTCTTGCCCGAACCCGGCATGCCGATCAGGGCAATGTTCTGCTCACGGTGGGACAGGCTCTCCGTAACGCTCAGAATGCGCTTGCGCGGGGTAATCTGGCCGGTGTAGCGCTCGACAGCCTGTGCTGCCTGGGCAACAAGCATGAGCAGACCGCCGATGCAGGGGATGCCGCGGCGCTCGGCCTCGAGCATCAGACCCGTGCGGGCAGGGTTATAGACGATGTCGATGACGCCTTCGAGCGCATTGAGTCCTTCAAGCGCGCAGGGAGCGTCGGGGCAGTGGGGGAACATGCCGGCAGGCGTGCAATTGACGAGCAGCGCTGCGTCGGACTGCTGCGCGATGTTGCCGTAGTTGACCTCGCTCGTGCGACCCACTGGTACGACGGTGGCGCCCAGGTCGGTGAGCACCATGCTCGCCGTGGTGCCGGCGCCGCCGGTGGCACCGAGCACGAGGACCTTCTTGCCGGCAACCTCTACGCCCAGCTCCTCGACTAGGCACTGAAACCCAAAGTAGTCGGTGTTGTCGCCGCGCAGGCGGCCGTCGGGCAGGCGTGTGATGGTGTTGACGTTGCCCATGCGCTCGGCCAGCGGGCTCAACTCGTCCAGGTAGTCCATGACGGCACGCTTGTAGGGGATGGTCACGTTGGTACCTTCCCACTCATCGCCCGTCATAAAAGTCTCAAGATCCTCGGGCTCGCGCTCAAAACGCACATACTCGAGCCCAGCGAGCTCTTTGTAGATGGTCGGGGTGTAGCTGTGGCCCAGCACGCGGCCCAGCACGCCGTAGGGGCGGGTTGCGGCGGTATCGGTCATCTAGAGCACCTCCGTATAGCTGCCAAAGTAGGTGAAGCTCTCGCACACGTCGTCGATGGAATCGAGCAAGTCGTCGAGGGCCTTGCTGCCAAAGGGGCAGTCCAGGTCAAAGTAGAACATAAACTCAAAGTCGTGCCCGGGGATGGGGCGGCTCTCGAGCTTGATGAGGTTGATGTTGAGGGCGTAGAAGCGCTCGAGTACGCGATAAAGCGCGCCCGGCTCATTGGCCGTGGTGATCATGAGCGAGGTACGGTTGGCACCGGGATAGACGCGCGGTTTGCGACTGATGACGACGAAGCGCGTGTAGTTGTTGTCCGAGTCCTGGATGTTGGGCTCCAGCACCTCGAGGCCATACAGCTCGGCACAGCTGCGCGAGGCGATGGCGGCGACATCGGTGCGCTCGGAGTTGGCGACCATCTCGGCCGACATAGCGGTGTTGGGGTACTTGGTGGCATGCAGTCCGTGGCCCTCGATAAAGCCGGCGCACTGGGCAATGGCTTGGCCGTGGCTGTAGACCTCGCGCACGTCGGCGAGCTTGGTGCCAGGTTTGACGAGTAAGTTGTGATCGATCTTGAGGCGCAGCGAGCGCACGATATGGAAGTCGAACTGTGCAAGCAGGTCGTAGACGGCGTTGACCGATCCGGCAGTTGAGTTTTCGATGGGCAACACGCCAAACTCGCAGAAGCCGTCGCGTATGGCGCGCATAACGCCCTCGAAGGTCTCAAAGAAGGCGATATCGGGCACGTCGAAGAGCTTGCACGCGGCGATCTGACTGTAGGCGCCTTCGACGCCCTGGCAGGCGACGGTGGCCGTCTGGGGGAAGGGCGTGTCAAAGACTGCGGCCGTGGCGCGGGCCTTTTGCGACACCGTGATGCCCTTGAGCTCGTTGATGTAGCGCTGCTGCTCGGCCTTGCTCATGCTCATGAGGAGGCGGAACAGAGTGATGGTCTGGGCCTCATAGCGCTCGGGTGCGCGGCTGGCGAGATTGTTGAGCTTGGAGCGTTCGCGGGCGGGGTCAAAGACGGCCTTGCCCATCTCGATCTTGGATTTGGCGACTTCGGTGGCAATGTCCATACGCTCGACAAAGCTGTTGAGCAGGGTGGTGTCGATGCCATCGATGGCCTGGCGAATATCGGCAAGGTCCATGGAGGCCCCTTTCACGTGTTGGTGATTTTTCTGGGACGGACGTGGGGGCCGGAGTTGGCCCCCCGGAGATTTTTAGAGCTGAGCGGCGTCCTCGAGGAGGGCGTCCCAGATGGCGAGGGCGGCGGCTGCTTCGGCTACGGGGACGGCACGCGGGACGATGCAGGGATCGTGGCGGCCGTGGACCGAGAGCTCGGCATTTTCCATGGCGTCCATGTCCACGGTCTGTTGCTCGCGACCGATGGAGGGCGTCGGCTTTACGGCCATCCGCCACATGACGGGTGCGCCCGTGGAAATGCCGCCCAGGATGCCGCCGGCGTTATTGGACTCGACCGCAATCTCGCCGGTCTCGGCATCAACGCGATACGGATCGTTGTTCTCGCTGCCGCGCATGGCGGCCACGGCAAAGCCCATGCCAAACTCCACACCCTTTACGGCGGGAATGCCAAACGCGATCTGTGCTATGCGGTTCTCGATACCGTCGAACATGGGGTCGCCGATGCCCGCGGGAAGCCCGTAGATGCCGCACTCCACGATGCCGCCGATACTGTCGAGCTCGTCGCGCGCGGCTAGGATCTCCTCGCGCATGCGGTCGGCTGCGGCGGCGTCAATGCAGGGCAGATCGTTCGTGAGGATCGCCTTGCGGTCGGCCTCGCGATAGACCATGTCGTCCATGGGCAGGTCGGAGATGCCGCCGATCTGCGCGACGTGCGCCATGACCTTGATGCCGCGGGCCTCGAGTGCCTGCAGCGCGATGCCGCCAGCGATGCACAAGGGGGCCGTCAGGCGGCCGGAGAAGTGTCCGCCGCCGGCGACGTCGTGCATGTTGTGGTACTTCACGCGCGCAGGAAAGTCTGCGTGCCCTGGGCGGGGCTTGCGGCGCAGCTCGGAATAGTCCTTGGAGCGCGTGTTGGTGTTTTCGATAATTGCTGCGATGGGTGCGCCAGTGGTGTGTCCATCGATCACACCAGCGATGATATGCGCGGCGTCGGCCTCGCGGCGCTTGGTTGCGGTCTCGTCGCGACCGGGGGCGCGACGGTCCAAAAAGGCCTGCAGCTGCTCCTGGTCAACGGCGATACCGGCGGGGATGCCGTCGAGCGAGCAGCCGATAGCAGGGGAGTGCGACTGGCCAAAGATGCTTAAGTGCAAAACGTTGCCAAAGGTCGAGGACATGCTATTCCTCCTCGAGCGTGACCTTGCCGCCCAGCAGGCGGTAGTGGTCGAAGAAATCGGGATAGGACTTATTGACGGCCTCGGCGCCGTGAATCACGACCTCGCCGGTGGCACGGCTTGCAGCGATGGCGGCCATCATGGCGATGCGGTGGTCGTTGTGCGAATCGACTTCGCCGCCGGTAAAGGCATCGACACCCTTGATGATGAGGTCGTCCCCGGCAATGCGCACCTGTGCGCCCAGCGCGGTGAGCTCACGGGTGGTGGTGGCCAGGCGGTCAGATTCCTTGATGCGTAGGCGAGCGCAATCGCGGATGAACGTGCGGCCTTGCGCCAACGATGCCACGGCCGAGATTACGGGCACCAGGTCGGGGATGTCGTGTGCGCTCATCTCAAAGCCGGCGAGCTTGTCGGACTGCACGGTGGCGGCGTTCGTAGAGCGCACGATGCGGGCGCCAAAGCGCGAGAGCGCGGCAAGCACGTTGCGGTCGCCCTGTGCAGAGCTCAGCGACACGCCTTCCACGGTGATGGGGTCGGAGCCGATGGCGCCGGCACACAGCCAAAAGGCCGCATTGGACCAATCGCCTTCGACGGCCACGCTGCCGGGCGTGCGGTACGAGCCGCTGTTCACGCGGAAGTTCGTGATCTCGGGCTGGCCGTCCTTGGCGGGGATACGCTCGACGTTGACCTCGACGCCGAAGGCCTTCATGGCCTGGATGGTCAGGTTGATATAGGGGCGGCTCTCGATAAGGCCGGTTACCTGCACGCAGGAGGGCTGGGCCAAAAGCGGGGCTGCCAGCAGCAAGCCGGAGATGTACTGCGAGCTCACATTGCCCGGCAGGATAAAGGTGCCCGGGCGCATGCGGCCGCTTGTCTTGAGAGGGAAGCCGCCCAGACCCTGCAGGTCGCAGCCGGCGGCAATGATCTCGTCGGAGAGCGGGGAGAGGGGGCGTGCGCCCAGGCGGCCCTGGCCCACAAAGGTGGCCTCTGCCCCCAGCGCGCAGGCGACGGGCAGCATAAAGCGGAGCGTGGAGCCGCTCTCGCCGCAGTCGAGCGTGCCGCCCGCAAGTGCCTTGAGCAGGCCAAACTCAATACTCTTCATAGTGGGATGGACCTGGAAGCCGTCCTCGACGGTCTCGATGCGGGCGCCCAGCGCCGTGAGGCAACGCACCGTGGCTTCGATATCGGCGCAGGTGGTGTTGCAGGTCACGTGCGTTTCACCGTTGGCAAGAGCGGCGCAGATGATGAGGCGGTGCGCCATCGACTTGGACGCGATGGCAGGAACGGTGCCCTTGAGCGGGGAGGGGGTGATGCGGGCTAGCATGCTGATGCGTCTCCCTTCTGGCCGAGGCCCTCGGCAATTAAATCATGGAAGGTGGAAAGCGGCGTGCGGTCGATGCTGCAGCGGCCAATACCGTGCGGAATCACCAGGTCGATGGTGTCACCGGCGCGTTTTTTGTCGTGCAGCGCCTCGGCAAAGATGGCGTCGGCCGAAAGCTCGCAGCGAGTCTTGAGGCCATGACGGGCACAGAGCTCTTCGATGCGGCCGGGAAGTTCGGCGTCACAAATGCCGTGCAGGGCCGCGGCACGCGTGATGATGCCCATGCCGATCGACACGCAGTTGCCGTGTCCCAGCTCAAAGTGCTCGCAGGCCTCGACGGCGTGCCCCGCGCTGTGTCCAAAGTTGAGGAGCTTGCGCTGATTGGTTTCGCGCTCGTCGGCAACGACCACGGCGCGCTTGATGTCGATATTGCGGGCGATGATGAGCGCCACGCGGGCCACATCGCGGTTGAGCAGCTCAAGCGTGAGCGGGGTCTTCTCCAGCTCGGCGAAGAGTTCGGGGTCGGCGACCACGGCGTGCTTGACGACCTCGCCGCAGCCGTCGGCGAACTGCTCGGGCGTGAGGGTGGCCAGGCATCCCACGTCGGCGATAACCACGCTCGGCTGCCAAAAGGCACCGGCGAGATTTTTGCCGGCAGCCAGGTCGATGGCCGTCTTGCCGCCCACCGACGAGTCCACCATGGCGAGCAGGCTCGTGGGGATCTGCACAAACTTACAGCCGCGCATGTAGGTGGCGGCCACAAAGCCGGCCACATCGCCCACGACGCCGCCGCCGAGCGCCACAATCACATCGGAGCGTGAAAGCTCGTGCTCGGCCGCAAACTCCAAGATCTTGATGTAAGTCTCGGCGCGCTTGTGTGCTTCGCCGGCCTCGAAGGTGCAGATGCTAACATCATAGCCTGACGCCTCCAGGCTCTGCTTAACGGGCATCTGGTAGAGAGGGCCTACGTTGGTGTCCGTCACGATGACGGCGCGCGAGCCGCCGGCGGTGGCGCGGACGAGCGGGCCTGCCTGCTCCAGCAAAAACGTGCCCACATGCACCTGGTAGGGGCGTGCGGTGTCGATATCGATGGTAATCGCCATAAGCTATGGTCCTTTCGACCTGGCGTGATGGGTGGTCTAGTGGGCGCTCTCGTCATCGAGTGCGCGCTTGATGCGATCGCCCTCGGCTAGGAGATTCTCAAGATAACGCTGGTCGCGGTCCTTGAGCGCACGGCTGTAGGCGCCGAGCGAATCGATCAGATGGTCGATCTCGAAGGCGAGCGCGTCGGCGTCGTCGATCATGAGCTCGGACCACATCTGCGGGTTGAGATGTGCCACGCGCGTGAGGTCGCGGTAGCTACCGGCCGAAAAGCCGTGGTGGACCTGGGCGGTGGGGCTCTTTACGTAGGCGTTGGACACCACGTGCGCGAGCTGGCTCGTAAAGGCGATCACGCGGTCGTGCTCGGCAGCGGTGGTCACGCTGAACTTGCCAAACCCCAAGGGGCGCACCATCTCGCGCACCTGGCCCAAGAGCTCCAGTTTGAGGGCATCGTCTACCGCGGGCGGAACGAGCACGAGTGGTGCGCCCTGGAACAGGTCGGCGCGGGAGTGCGCGTAGCCCGAGAACTGCGTGCCCGCCATGGGGTGTGCGCCCACAAAGTAAAAGCCGTGCTCTCGTGCGAGCTCAAAGGCCCGCTCACACACAATGCCCTTCACACCCACGGTGTCGATTACCACGGGGCCCATGATGGCTTCGGTGTCGGTAGCGTCGGCGAGCGCCTGGGCGTGGGCCTCGAGCCACTCGATGCATGCCTCGGGATAGCAGGCAAGGACGATGATGTCGCACTCGCCGAGCGTCTCGTCGTTGAGCTCGCCGGCGACGGTGCCCATGCTGGCGGCCGTCATGACATCGTCATCGGGGTCCCAGGCCAGCACGCGGACGCCCGCCTGCGCATAGCCGCGGGCAAAGCTGCCGCCGATGAGGCCCAGGCCCACGATGCCGGCGCACTTGGGGCCGCCTTGGTTGACGCGTGCGTTTCTCACCGTACCCATGGCCTACTCCATGGTCTCTTGGCAGACGACCTCGCGGATGGCGCGGATGCGGCGCATGGTGTCATCGAACTGGTCAGGCGTGAGGGCCTGAGCGCCGTCGGACCAAGCGTGGCTCGGGTCGTCGTGGACCTCGATCTCCAGGCCGTTGGCGCCGCAGGCGGTCGCAGCGAGCGCCATGGGCTCGACATAGCGGGTGTAGCCGGTGGCGTGGCTGGGGTCGGCGACGACGGGCAGGTGCGACAGGTGGTGCAGCACCGGCACGGCGTTGAGGTCGAAGGTGTTGCGGGTGCGGGTCTCGAAGGTGCGAATGCCGCGCTCGCACAGGATGACGTTGTCGTTGCCCTCGCTCATGATGTACTCGGCAGCCATGAGCAACTCATCGACGGTGCCGGACATGCCGCGCTTGAGCAGGACCGGGGTCTTGGTCTTGCCGACCTCCTTGAGCAGGGGGAAGTTCTGCGCGTTGCGGGCGCCGATCTGCATGACGTCGATCTTCTTGTCCAAGAAGACCTGCACGTCGCGCGGGTCCATGATCTCGGTGACGATCGGCATGTCGAGCTCGGCGGATGCCTCGCATAGCAGGTCCAGGCCGGCGGGGCCCATGCCCTGGTAGGCGTAAGGGGAGGTGCGGGGCTTGTAGGCGCCACCGCGCAGCATCGTGGCGCCGGCGGCCTTCACGCGGCGGGCGATGCGGATGAGGTTCTCGCCCTCGACGGAGCACGGGCCGGCGATGACCTGGAACTGGTCGCCGCCGATCTTGACGCCGTGGCCGCAGTCGATGATGGAGTCCTCGGGGTGGAACTTGCGGTTGGCACGCTTAAAAGGCTCGGAGACGCGCTGCACGCGCTCGACGACATCCATGGACTCGAGCAGGAACGGGTCGATCTTGGTCGTATCGCCCACCAGGCCGATGATGGTCTCGTTCTCGCCGCGCGAGACGTCGGTCTTGAGACCCTTCTTCTCAATCCAGCTGACGATATGGCCGACGGCCTCGTCGCTGGCGCTCTGCTTTAAAATCGCAATCATGGTGTGCCTCTCACCTCGATGGATAGCTCTTGCAAAAACGGCCCGCATCGCGAGCCGTTATATATGTGCATGAGAGTTTATACTAATTGTTTCACTTTTGCGTTCTAAGGTGAGCCTCTGCGCCGTGTCTCCTACGTAATTGCAAAGCTTTTTCTATTCTTTTGTTAGCCCGTGGCGCACTTGGGTATAATGCCAACCGTTCGCCCTATTAGCTCAGGGGATTAGAGCGTCTGCCTCCGGAGCAGAAGGCCGTTGGTTCGAATCCAACATGGGGCACCATCGAACGTAAGACCGTCCGAACCTCGCATGGTCCGGGCGGTTTTCTTATACCGACGCGACGTGATGGGACGTGGTATGGCAGCAACGGATATCGAGCGCGGGCTTTCGACCGCCGAGGTCGAGGAGCGCATCGCCGCCGGTAAGATCAACCGCAACATGGAGCTTAAGACCAAATCGGTCAAAGAGCTCATCATCGAGAACCTCTGCACGCTGTTTAACTTGATCAACGCTGTCTTGGCGATTTTGGTGTTGCTGACCGGATCGTTCAAGAACCTCACGTTCCTGTTCGTGGTGTTTTTGAATACCGCCATCGGCGTCATTCAGTCCATGCGCTCCAAGAAGATGGTCGATAAGCTTACGCTGCTGACCTCTAAGAAGGCCATCGCGGTGCGCGACGGTGCCGAGGTGGAGCTCGATCTGGACCAGATCGTGCTCGACGACATCATCCGCTTGGGGCGCGGTGACCAGATTCCGGCCGACGCCGTGGTGGTTTCGGGTGAGGCACTCGTGAACGAGAGCCTGCTGACGGGCGAGAGCGATCTCATCAAAAAGCAGCCCGGCTCCGAGCTCATGAGCGGTAGCTTTATCGACTCGGGCCTGCTGCGCGCCCGCGTGATCCATGTTGGCGCCGACAACTACGTGGCCAAGATCAACAACGAGGCCAAGTACGTCAAAAAGGTCAATTCCGAGATCATGAATGCGCTCAACGCCATCGTGCGCTTTGCGAGCCTCATTATGATTCCGCTCGGCTTGGCGCTCTTTGCCTCGAGCGTGAGCGAGCTGTGGGATGCCGCCGGTACGCCGGGCGATAGCGCGCTTTCGTGGTGTTTTTCCGAGCTGCTTGCCGGTCGCGTGCCTTCGTCGGCGCTGCTGTCTACGGTGGGCGCTCTTTTGGGCATGATTCCGCAGGGCCTGGTGCTGCTGACTTCGTCGGTGCTTGCCATCGCCACGGTGCGTCTGGCGCGCCGCAAGGTACTCGCGCAGCAGCTCTACTGTATCGAGACGCTCGCGCGCGTCGACGTGCTGTGCCTGGACAAGACGGGCACCATTACCTCGGGCCGTATGGAGGTCGAGGGTACCTACCCGCTGCCTGTTGAGGGCGTTGGCTTTGGCGCGGACTCGGACGAGGCAGCTGTCCCCGTCGGGACCACGGTCCTCGATTTTGCGCTCGCCAACGTGGCGCGTGCCACCTCGGCGGACGCCAACGAGACCTGTCAGGCGCTGCTCAACTATTACGCTGACCGCCCGGTCGAGGTTTCCGAGCCGCTGGCGGTCATTCCGTTCTCTTCGTCCAAAAAGTGGAGCGGCGCCTCGTTTGCGCAGGGCTCCTATGTGATGGGCGCAGCGCAATTTGTGCTTTCGGAGCGCGTCTTTGCGCAGGTCGAGAACCGTGTGGCCGAGCTCGCCGACACCTGTCGCGTGCTTGTTGTGGCCCGTGTGGACGGCTTTACGCCCGACGGCGATATGGTGGGCGAGGCCGAGCCCGTGGGCTTTGTGACCATTCGCGACGAGATTCGCTCCTCAGCCGCCGAGACCATCGGCTACTTTAACGAGCAGGGCGTGACCCTCAACGTGATCAGCGGCGACGACCCGCGCACGGTGTCGTCGATCGCGCGCGTGGTGGGCGTTCCGGGGGCCGATGCCTACGTCGACGCCACGACACTCGATACGCCGTCCAAGATTGATGCCGCGGTGGATCGCTATCACGTCTTTGGTCGCGTGACCCCGCAACAGAAGCGCGAGCTCGTGCAGGCGCTCAAGCGTCGCGACCATACCGTTGCCATGACGGGCGACGGCGTCAACGACGTGCTGGCGCTCAAGGAGGCCGACTGCTCCGTGGCCATGGCCGCCGGTTCCGATGCCGCGCGCAACGTGGCCGAAATCGTGCTGGTCGACAACGATTTTGCCTCGATGCCCGCCGTGGTGGCTGAGGGCCGTCGCTCCATCAACAACCTGCAGCGCTCTGCGGCGCTGTTCTTGACTAAGACGCTGTTCTCGATGGGCCTGGCGGCGCTGTGCATCGTGTTTCCGCCGTATCCCTTCGAGCCGATTCAGATGACACTCATCAACTTCTTCTGCATCGGCGCGCCGGGCTTTGTGCTGGGTTTGGAGCCCAACAACGCCCGCGTGAAGGGGTCATTCTTGACCAACGTGCTCAAGCGTGCGTTGCCGGCGTCACTGGCGGTTATTATGGCTGCGGCGCTCGATATCTTTGTAGCGCGCGTGTTTGGCTTTAACCAGCTCACGCTTTCGACCATGTGTCTGCTTACGTCGTGTGCGGCGAGCGTGAGTCTGATCTGGCGTATCTCGCAGCCGCTTACGCCCTTGCGTGTGGTGCTTTTTGTGTTTGTCGTCGTCGGCATCCTGGCGGGTGTTATCGGATTCCCGCAGCTGCTGTCCATCGCCAACCTGTCGATGGGCGAGGCCGTTATCTTGCTGGCGATCGTCGTCTTTACCTGCACGGTGTTCTTTAAGCTCGCCACGATGATGGATTCGCTTAAGCCGCGTCGTCGCCATGCTGCCACCGGCTTTGGCCGTGGCGTTCGCGTCCGTTTGGGTCGTGGTGGCGGCAAGGTGAGCTCGACGGGCTCAACTGCCCAGCGTTTTGCCAAGCGCGTCGCCGCCGATATGGCGCAGCGCCGTGAGGAGCGCACCGCTCGCGAGGCCGAGGTTCGCGCGCTCGAGGGTGTGGAAAAGGCCCAGCCCAAGAAAAAGAAGGGCACGGGCGTCACTCGCTCGCGTGTGACCAAGTCCGCCCAGGGCATTAAGGTCTCGATGCCGAGCAAGAAGAAAAAGCCCGCAAATAAAGCCTAGCCACAACGCCTCCCTAAGTTGCGGTGAAATAGGGACCGTTTAGGCGTTTCAACATCCTATTCAGTCTCTATTTCACCGCAACTTAGGGGTGAGCGGGGATGTTGAATTGGTGCCTTGCTCCTGTGGGGGCGTGGCGATGCTATGCTCTAACCTCTACTGTATGAATTGCTCCGAAAAGAGGAAGCCGTGATCTGCCCGCATTGCCTTAAGACCATAGAGGACGGCGCCTCGTTCTGCCCCTATTGCAACGCATACGTTGGTCCGGGCGACGGTCCCGAGCATACCGAGTTCGTATTCTGCGATGGTTGTGGCGCACGCCTGTCCCCGCATGATCGGACCTGTCCCAAGTGTGGGCGCCCCGCCCCGGGTATCCTTTCCAAAGACGCGGCTGCATCCGATCTGGCAGCAGGCCGCACGGCCGGCTTTCCGCGCTTGACGCAGGAGCAGATCGATACCGAGGTGCCCCATGCGCCGGCCTCTGCCGCCGCGGTGCTCTCGGATGCCGCCGATCCCAACGAGACCTGCGTGCTGCCTGCCTTCGATAAGGACTTTGGCATCCCCAAGGTCGATATCCCCACACCGGTGTCCCTGCGCGATGATGTCCAGCCCAAAAAGCAAAAGGCCAAGCGCAAGGTCCATCCCGACGAGGATGCCTATCACAAGCACAAGCGCCATATCCCCAAACCGCTTATCGTCATCGCGGTGCTCGCCGCCGTGTGCGGTGGTGCGTATTGGTTTGTGACTGCCGATCCTATGGGCGTCATGCCCGGCTTCTACGACCAGTTTGGCCAGGCCGCCAAGACCACCTTCCCGTCGCGCCAAAAGGGCGAGGCCACCGAGAAAGAGTCCAAGCAAGAGGATGCGTCCGAGGTCGTTCAGGAGGAGACCGTCTTAACCGACGACCAGCTCTACGCCAGGCTCGACGGCCTGTACCAGACCATCGTGTCGTACAGCGACGATGATCAGATCGGCGAGGTCATCGATTCGTTTAATAACGGCTATCTGCGTACGCCGCTCTCCACCCGCCAGGAGCTGTCGCAGAGCGCTTATGCCCTGCGCGATCAGATAAAAAAGACCCAGGATGAGCTCAATAACCTCAAGGTTCAGGACGACACCGTCTATGCGGAGGACATCGATCATCTAAAGCAGCTTGCCCAGTGGATGTACGAGCGTGTCGACGTGATCTGCCAGAGCTGGGATATCTCGCTGTCCATTCCCGACGGCGAGTCGCTGAGCGCCCGTCAGAGCGAGATCCTGGCGCCCATCGCACAAGGCGGCAACAGCGCGCTTAACCAGTACGACGCCAACGTGAGCGCATGGAGACCGCAGCAACGTTCGTAATTTGTTGCCCTCCGGCGGCATAACCTGCGTGCGCAATTGATGGAAGCCCGTGCTTATTGCTACAATTTGACCAAATATGCTTTAAACGCACGAGGAAGGAACCACATGTTTGGTTTTAAGAAAGAGCTCTACACGCCCGAGTATCAGCTTGCCGGCGATGAGTGCGCGGTGATCGAGACGTCGAAGGGCACCATCAAGGTCAAGTTTGACGGCGAGGGCGCCCCCATCCACGTGGCGAACTTCTGCGAGCTTTCCACGATGGGTTTTTACGACGGCCTTAAGTTCCATCGTTATGTGCCCGGTTTTGTGATCCAGGGCGGCGACCCCAATACCCGTGATATGTCCGGCGCCGATGTCGCCGCCGGCCTTGAGGGCCCCGACGGCATGCCCGGTACCGGCGGCCCCGGCTACTGCATCAAGGGCGAGTTCGCTACCAACCCGCGTAACAGCCACGTCGACGGCGCGCTTGCCATGGCACGTTCCATGGATCCCGATTCCGCAGGTTCGCAGTTCTACTTCTGCCTGGGTGCCCAGCACAACCTCGACTCCGGCTATACCGTCTTTGGCACCACGGTCGAGGGCCTCGATGTGATTTCGCAGCTGCGCGCCGGCGACGAGATCGTCCATGTCGAGATCGTTCACGAGTAAAGGGGACTTCCTTGAATAGCCAGCTGATCCAACAGGGCCGCGCCGCTTATCGCGCGGGTGATTATTCCGCTGCCGCCCAGATGCTCGGTGCGGCAAAGACCCCCGGTGAGATTATGGGCGAGGCCGACCATCTGCGCGGCAACGCCTTGATGCACCTGGGCATGTATGCCGAGGCCGCCGAGGCTTACGCCGCCGCCCTTAACGACGGTACCTATGGCAAGCGCGGCGCGCTGCTCACCAACCGCGGCAAGGCGCTTGCTGCCGTGGGTGACTATGTGACTGCAGCCCAGGCGTTCTCTGCCGCAACGCAGGATGCATCCTATGCCACGCCGTTTAAGGCCTATCTGGGTCTGGGCAACGCCCTGTTCCAGTCGGGCGATTATGCCAACGCCGGCACTGCCTTCCGTCAGGCCGCCATCGATGGTGCCAACCCGGCTCCCGCCGCCGCCCTTGGCGATCTTGGCCGCTGCTTCATTAAGCTCGGCCGTCCGGCAGACGCCGTAGAGACCTACCGCACGGCCATCGACTTTGCCGGTCCGCGCGATGACACGCGTGCGCTTAACGCCGGCATGGGCCAGGCGCTCTCTGCCGCCGGTCGTCCCTCTGACGCGCTCGATGCCTTTAACGCCGCCACCGCCGACGGTATCTACCAGCTCACGCCCGAGCAGGCCGACGAGCTTGCCCGCGTGCACGATTCCCTGGCTGCGCTTTCGGCCCAGACGGCCATGGCCACGGCGCCGGCTCCCGCGATGGATGCTCCCGCCGTCGATCCGCTCGACCCCACGGGTGCTACCGGTCAATTTATGCCCGACCCCTCGGACACCGGCTTCTTCACCCTGTCCGAGTCCGAGATGGTTCAGCAGGACCGCAAGGAGGCCAAGGTCCGTCGTCGCCATCGCCACACGGGCCTCAAGGTTTTCTTGGTGCTGCTTCTGCTGATCGTCATTGCCGCAGGCGGTCTTGGCTTTGCCTACACGCGCGGCCTGGGCTTTCCCTCGCAGGAGTCTGTTGTCACCGACCTGTTCCAGGCTGCCGGTGACGGCGATACCGCCAAGGCCGAGTCCTGCCTGGCCTCCAGCCTGTCCGAGGACGCCAAGTCGATGATCATTTCCTCGATTCCGCAGGGCGCCACCGTCTCCATTGAGGGCATGGACCAGTCTATGACCGAGACCACCGCCAAGGTCAAGGCGTCGCTGTCCAAGGGCGGCGAGCAGGAGTACACCGTCAAGTTCGTGCGCTCCGACAACCATATCGGTTGGGCCGTCTCCTCGCTCGACATCGATCTCTCGGCTGCTGACAACCAGTAGTGACCTTATGAGATTTGGCGCTGCCCGGTGCTTCACCGCAAGTGAGGCGCCGGGCTTGCGCTAGTATGATGGGCTAGTAGTTTTCCAGCAATCATCCAACACATCAGGAGTTGCGTTGTTTTCTTTGATGGATATGTTTTTCGGTAGCTATGCGGGCGATCTTGCCATCGACCTCGGCACCGCCAACACGCTTGTCTCCGTGCGCGGCAAGGGCATCGTCATTCGCGAGCCCTCCGTTGTCGCCATCGACAAGAACGATGAGCGCATCCTGGCTGTCGGTATCGAGGCAAAGCGCATGCTCGGCCGTACGCCCGGTAACATTGTGGCTGTGCGTCCCCTTAAGGACGGCGTTATCGCCGACTTCGACGTTACCGAGGCCATGCTTCGCTATTTTATCGACAAGGCGTCCGAGAAGCGCTATCCGTGGACCCCGCGTCCGCGCGTTGTCGTCTGCGTCCCCTCCGGTGTCACGTCGGTCGAGAAGCGCGCCGTTTTTGAGGCTACGATCCAGGCCGGTGCCCGCCAGGCATACCTGATCGAGGAGCCCATGGCCGCTGCCATCGGCGCCGACTTGCCTGTCGAGGAGCCCACCGGCTCCATGGTCATCGATATCGGTGGCGGTACCACCGAGGTCGCCGTTATCGCCATGGGCGGTATCGTCGTGTCGCAGTCCATCCGCATTGCCGGTGACGAGTTTGATCAGGCCATCCTTACCCACGTTCGCGATGCCTATAACCTGGCTATCGGCGAGCGCACGGCCGAGGACATCAAGATCAAGGTCGGTTCTGCCGTGCCGCTCAAGGACGAGCTCGACGTCGAGGTCAACGGCCGCGACGTGATCACGGGCCTGCCCAAGACCGTGCGCATCGAGAGCGAGGAGATTCGTCGCGCGCTCAACAAGCCGCTCGACGAGATGGCCAAGGCCGTCAAGGACGCCCTCGACGCCACGCCGCCCGATCTTGCCTCGGATCTTATGTACTACGGCATCCTGTTGACCGGCGGCGGTGCGCTGCTGCGTGGTCTCGACGTGCGCTTGCGCGACGAGACCGGCGTTTCGGTCAATGTTAGCCCTACGGCGCTCGACAACGTCGTCAACGGCTGCGCCCGCGTGCTCGAGGCCAACGCGTTTGACGGTGGCTTCGTCCAAACCAACGCTTAATTTCCAAAAGGTGGATTCCATTTGGCACGATCTTCGGGTTTCTCCGCAAATCTGAATACCAAGCGACAATCAACGGGTATGCGCCCGTTGATTGTTTTCAGCGTGATTTCGGTGCTGCTCCTCACGTTTTATATTCGTGAAGGCGAGGCGGGGCCGATTCACGCCGTGCGTTCGGGCGTGACGACGATTACTTCGCCGGTGCGTTTTGTGGGCTCGGCTGTGGCCGCACCCTTCAACGCAATCGGAAACGTGTTCTCAAACCTTACGGCTTCGCAAGACACCCTCGACGAGCTTAAGAAGCAAAACGAGGTCCTGACGTCAAAGGTTGCCGAGCTCTCCGAGGCTCAAAAGACCGCCGAGCGACTCGAGAGCCTGGTCGGTCTTCAGTCGACCTACAACCTCAAGTCCACCGCGGCTCGCATTGTCGGCGCGTCGGGCGATGCCTGGACCTCGACCGTTACCATCGACAAGGGCTCTGCCGATGGGCTTGCCATCAACATGCCCGTGACGAGTTCTGCCGGTGTCATCGGTCAGATTATCGAGGTCTCGGCCAAGACGTCCACCGTGCGTCTGATTGGCGATGAGAGCTCGGGCGTGTCCGCCATGGTGCAGGACACGCGCGCCCAGGGCATGCTGCAGGGTCAGGCTGACGGTACGCTGCGTCTTGAGTATGTGAGCGTCGATTCCGACGTTAAGGTTGGCGACATCATCGTGACCTCGGGTATTGGCGGTGTGTTCCCCAAGGGTCTACCGCTCGGCACCGTCTCGTCGGTTGAGAAATCGGCTAACGACGTGTACTACACCATTGTGGTGCGCGCCCAGACGACGGCCGAGAATAACGAGGAAGTGCTGGTCATTACCTCGCTGACCGACGAACAGTCGGCCTCGGATGAGGACGTGAACACGGCCAACAGCACGCCGCAGGGAACGTCGCGCGATGCTGCGACCAAGACGAAGGACGAGAGCCCGGATGACGGTTCCGACACGTCCGAGACGACCGATTCCGGCTCGAGCGAATAGGGGGCATGTCCATGGATCTACACGAGCAGGGGATGAGCTCCCGCACGTTTGTAATCGCCGCCATCGTGTGCGTGCTGCTGCAGGCAGGCCTGGCACCGCAGATCTCCATTGCGGGCGGTCGCGTCAACTTTATGATTATCCTGGTGTGCCTAAGCGTGTTCTCGGGCGACCCGACCCGTGCCGTCGTATGCGGTTTTTGCAGCGGCTTGTTCTATGACCTTTCCGCTGCCGTGCCGGTGGGCGTTATGTCGCTCCTGCTGACCGTGGGTTCTTTTGCCCTGGTGCATAGCGCTGCCGGTCAGACGGGCGGTGCCCCGAGTGCGCGCGGCATCACGGTGGGCGCCTTCGCGTTCGTCATTAATGTGATCTACAGCATCATCTTGCTGTTTATGGGTTTGGAGACGAGCTTTGTCGTGGCGATCTTCGGCCATGCGCTGCCGTCTTCGATCCTGACGGGTCTGGTTGCCATTCCGTTTTTGATGTCCGGCGTCGTGCCGCAGTCCGGTTATGGATTCTCCGCACGTGGCGGACGCCAGACGGGCATGCGCTTTAAGCCCAAGACCCGTAAGCTCAAATAGGGGAGGCTCGTAGATGTCTTCCCAGATGACGGTTATTATCGCCGGTATCGTGCTGGTTGTGGCCATCGTGGTCGCACTGGTCATTATGCGTCGCGGCGATTCTCGTTTTACCTACGATACGCAGCATGGGACGGCCCCGCGCGCCACCGAGGGCGAGGGCAATACCGCGGCGACCGCCTTTAAGGGCCGCTTCTCCATCCTCACCACGGGTGTGGGCGCGATGTTCGCGGCGCTTGCCGTCAAGCTGTGGGGCATGCAGATGGTCTCGTCGGACTATTACGAAAAGCAGGCTAATAGCAATCAGACGCGCACCGTTACCACACCCGCTGTGCGCGGCCGCATCCTCGACCGCAATGGCGTGGCGCTTGTCCAGAACCGTCCCTCACTTGCTGTCGTGGCCTACCGCGACCTTGCCGAGGATGAGGTTCTGGTTCGCCATCTTGCCAACGTGCTCGGTATGCCCTACGTGGCGGTGCTGCGCAATATTCAGGACAATTCCGAGGGCGCTCAGAGCCTGCATACCATCGCGACGGACGTCCGTCGC
>DXMB01000043.1:19360-19840 GCA_019414425.1 Collinsella sp. | reverse complement strand
AGTTCCGCATGCAAAGAAGGCCACTTAATGTGGCCTTCGTCTTGCATAGGACTGTTTGAAATTTGGAGGAAATACCCCGGCGACTCGGGGCTTCCCCGGCCTCGCAGCTACGAGAGCGACGTTCTCAGCAACTCGTTGAAGAGCTTCGGGTTGCCCTTGCCGCGGCTCGCCTTCATGCACTGGCCCACCAAAAAGCCGATGACCTTCTGGTTGCCGTCACGATACTGCTGCGCCTGATCGGCACAGTTTGCCAGCACCTCGTCCACGATCGGCTGCAGCGCGCCGGCATCGCTCACCTGACGCATACCGCGCTCGTCGACGATCTTGTTGGGGTCGTCGCCGGTCTGGGCCATGGCCTCAAAGACCTCGTGCGCCTGGTTGGAGCTGATGGCATCGGTCGCCAGCAGCTTGGCAAGAGCTGCCACTTGAGCCGGCGCAATGCCGGACTCGGCGAGCGACACACCCGCGCCCTTAAGGTAA
>DXMB01000043.1:0-19350 GCA_019414425.1 Collinsella sp. | reverse complement strand
TCGGCATCGGCAGCCTTAATGCCAAAGTCGGCCTCAAAACGGGCGCGCTTGGCATCGGGCAGCTCGGGGATCTCGGCACGGCAGCGGTCGATGAACTCGTCATCCAGATCGAACGGCGCCAGATCGGGGTCGGGGAACAGACGATAGTCGTCGGCCGTCTCCTTGACGCGCATGACCACGGTGCGCTTGCGGCTGGGCTCCCAATGGCGGGTCTCTTGGTAGATGATGCCGCCCTCCTCGAGCACCTCGGCCTGGCGGCAGATCTCGTAGGCTAGGCCGTCGTGCAGGCTCTTAAACGAGTTGAGGTTCTTGAGCTCGGTCTTAGTACCCAGCTTGGTGGACCCGCGGCGGCGCAGGCTCACGTTGCCATCGCAGCGCATGGAACCCTTCTCCATGGAGCAATCGGAAATGCCCAGCGTCACAAAGATGCGACGGAGCTTCTCCATAAACAGGCGAGCCTCCTCGGGCGTGCGCAGGTCGGGCTCGGTGACGAGCTCGATCAGCGGTGTGCCGCAGCGGTTGTAGTCGACGAGCGACTCGGCCGCGGCGGTAATGCGGCCCTCGGCGCCGCCCACGTGAACCATCTTGGCGGCGTCCTCCTCCATGTGGATGCGCAGGATGCGGATGGGCACCGTGTAGGAACCGTCCTCGCGACGCTCGGGCATTTGCAGGTTGGACGCGTCATAGCTGGCCAAGTGTCCCGCGCGCTGATTGCCCTCGCGCATGGTCGAGGACATAGACGTGGACAGGCCCTCGGCGTTGGCCGAGGCACTCGCCAGGCTCTGGGCCTCGGTCTCACCAAACGCGCAGTCGGGGCGCTCGGCGGCACCGCGACCGGTCACGTCCAGGTCCAGGTGACCGTACATGGCAAAGGCGACCGGACCCTGCGTGGTCTGGAAGTTCTTGGCCATATCGGGATAGAAGTAGTGCTTGCGGTAGAACATCGAGTGGCGCTGGATCTCGCAGTTGGTGGCCAAACCCGCCTTGACGATGCTCTCGATGGCGCGTTTGTTGGGCACCGGCAGGGCGCCGGGCAGGCCCAGGCACACCGGGCACACGTTGGCGTTGGGCTCGTCATCGTGGCTGAGCTTGCAGTTGCAGAACATCTTGGTATCGAGTGCGGTGAGCTCGGTATGGATCTCCAGGCCGATCACGGCCTCCCAATCCTGCAGGACCTCGGAAAGCTCCTTCATTACAGCTCGCCTCCCTTCCCGGCAAAATCGGGCGCGACGGAAAGCGCGGGCGCACCCGTGGCGGCATCGGCAAAGCCGCGCTCCAGGGCGCGGGCAAACGTGAGCAGCTGACGGTCCTTAAAGGCAGGCCCCACCAGCTGGGCAGAAACGGGCAGATGAGTATCCTCGCCCAGGCCCAGCGGTACCGAGATACCGCCGTTGCCGCAAATGTTGAGCGAGATGGTGTACAGGTCCGAAAGGTACATCTGCGTGGGGTCGCTAATCTCGCCAAACTTAAAGGCCGTGCGCGGCGAGGCGGGCATGAGGATGGTGTCCACCTTGGCATACGCGGCGTCGTAGTCCTGCGTGATGAGCGTGCGGGCCTTTTGCGCAGCGTAGTAGTACTTGTCGTACACGCCCGAGCTCAGCAGGTAGGCGCCGAGCATCTGACGGCGCTTGGCCTCGGCGCCAAAGCCGTGGGCGCGCGACAGCGAGCTCTGGTCGGACAGGTTGGCGCAGCCCTCCTCCTGATAGCCGTAGCGAATGCCGTCGAAGCGGGCCAGGTTGGAGAACGCCTCGGCCGGGCCGATGACGTAGTAGGCGGCGATAGCGGCGTCCAGGTGCGGCAGGTCGACCTCGACCAGCTCGGCGCCCTGGTTCTGCAGCTCCTGGGCGGCGCGCTGAACAGCGGCCTTGACCTCGGGGGTCAGGCCCTCGGCCTCCATAAACGCGGGGATGATGCCCACGCGCTTGCCCTCGATGCTGTCGTTGAGATGCTCGGTAAAGTCGACGGCGCAATCCTGGCTGGTGCAGTCGTACGGATCGTGGCCCGCGCCGGTAAGCGCGTTCATGGCCAGCGCGACATCCTCGACCGTGCGGCCAAAGGGACCCACCTGGTCGAGCGACGAGCCAAAGGCGACCACGCCGTAACGGCTCACGGCGCCATACGTGGGCTTAAAGCCCACCACGCCGCACAGCGACGCCGGCTGGCGAATGGAGCCGCCGGTGTCCGAGCCCAGCGAGAGCGCGACCTCGCCCGCGGCGACGGCGGCAGCGGAGCCGCCCGAGGAGCCGCCAGGCACGCGCTCGGTATCCCAGGGGTTGTTGGTGCGGTGGAACGCCGAGCTCTCGGTGGAGCTGCCAAAGGCAAACTCGTCCATGTTGGCCTTGCCCATGGGCAGGCAGCCGGCATCGAGCATGCGCTGGACGCAGGTGGCGGTGTAGACGCTCTGGTAGTCCCCGAGCATGCGGGAGGCGCAGGTGGTGCGCGTGCCCACGAGGTTCATGTTGTCCTTAATGGCCAGCGGCACGCCCGCGAGCGGGGGCAACGGCTTGCCTGCGGCACGGTCGGCATCCACGCGCGCGGCGGCCTCGAGCGCAAGCTCGGGCGCCACCTGCAGGAATGCCTGGACCCCGCCCTCGCGCGCCTCGATGGCGGCAAGGGAGGCCTGGGCCACCTCGGTAGCGGTAAAGTCGCCGGCGGCAACGCCCGCGGCGATCTGGGCGGCGGTAAGGGAATCGAAGCTTAGCGCCATTACTCGCTCTCCCCCTCTCCCAAAATGGACGGCACGCGGAAGTAGCGGTCGCGCGTGCTGCCGGCGTTTTCGAGTGCAACGTCGAGCGGCAGATCGCGCTCGGGCCCGCGCAGGGCATCGCCCATCACGTTGGACAGGCTTCCGATGGGATGGAACGTGGGCTCCACGTCGGGCAAGTCATATTGCAAGACGGGCTCGAGCATCTGGACGGCGTCGTTCATGTAGGACGTCATCTGGGTGAGCTCGTCATCGGTCAGTGCGATCTTTGCGTACTCGGCGATGCCGCGCACGTCTTTCTCGCTGAGTGCCATAGGCGCTCCCTTCCGCATAACAGATAAACCGCTCTAGTATACAAGGCAACGCCGCTTGGAGCAGGTGCTTTACCCAAATGCAGCGAAAACGTAACGAGGGCGGCGGGCTGGCAGGTAATGGGCTGGCGATTCTGCAGCGAAACCGCACCGTCCGTAGCGAAAACCGTCTCGCCCATAACGAAAACCGCGCCGTCCACAACGAAGACCATCACAACATTCGACGCTTTTTGCCAAAATCGAGATTTTCATCGAATGTTGTGATGGTTTGGAAGCCCCGACCACCACAAAGGTGCCTGCCCCCATTGTGGTGGATCTGAAGAATGTCTTATGCCGAGGCCTTGGCCTTGCGGCGCTTGCGGACCGCGTGGATCACGATGTCCAGCAGCAACAGCACAATGGCCACGACCACGATAAGCACGGCGAACTCGCGCTTGCCCCAGTGGCGGCCGGCCAGCGACTTTTGCTTGTCAACGTCCTTTTTGTTGTACTTGGTGCGCACGCAATGCACCAGCAGGCGATGGTCGTTCACGCCGTAGGGCGTGCAGGTGACGAGCGTCACCTTGTCGGCGCCGGGCTCGATGGTCAGCGACTCCATCTCCTCGGGCAGCACCACCTCGGAGTCCACCATCTTGTAGGCGAGCGTCTTGTTCATGGTGTGTAGCAGCACCAGGTCGCCGGGCTCCAGCGAGTGGATGTCGTCGAACATGCTCAGGTTGCGCATGCCCGAATGCGCGGTGAGCACGCAATGCGTCGAGGTGCCGCCCACCGGCAGGCTCGTGCCCTCCAAGTGGCCGACGCCCGCCATAAGGACTTCTTCGCTCGTGCCGTGGTAGATGGGCATGCTCACGTCGATGGAGGGGATCTCGACCCAGCTCATCATGGGATCGCGGTCAAAGATGAGCTGCTGAGCGTAGGGCTCGATCTGGTCGGCGGGAAGCTCGGTGGCCTCGCCCGCCAGCTGCTCGTTAAAGGAGCGAGCCTGGAGCAGGATGCGCTCGCGCTCCTCGGCAGGCAGCGCGTCCACGGTGCTGGACACGGTGCTGATCTGGTTGAACACGCCCGAGGCCTCGAGCCGGTCCAAGATCCACGGCCAGGTCATAAGGCCCACGCCAATAAGGATGATGACGATGGTGATGAGCCGGTCGGCCCAGCGCGGGAGCCGCTTGCGGCGGCGCTTGGGCTTTGGTTGAGGTTTGGGCTGAGGGCTTGAGCCGCCGTTGCCCGCGGCGTTATTGCTCTTCATATGTTTGGCGCCCTGCACCATCGCCGGTCACTCCTCTACAGCTCAGGTTGTCTAAACAAATAATAGCCGATTAGCGAGCTTCCGCGCCGGACAACGCCGCTAGACTGCACCGTCCAGTCGAGGATAAGCCCGCATTTGCGTTTTCAAAATGTCCCGAATCGGTTGGGCGATTCGGGATACAATGTCAATAGGAAACGACGCATCCCGCGTAAGTGTTCGAAAGCGCGGGCGACCAGTTTCCGACGTTGTTAAATGCCCGGGCCTCTAACCCCGGGCATTCTTATTTGCGCTTGTTACGGCGCAAATGCCTTCTACCGTCCGCACCGCGCGTGCGCCTACGGACCTTAAACCGAACCTCATACGAGTCAAGAAACGCGATGACGAACGAGCCCACCGCCGCGAGGGCGGCGAGCGCGTTAAGGAATTTCAGCATTTGGGGACCTCCGATCGAGTCGTCGGCCGCCCGCGCACGGGATGCGTCGCAAGGGTATTTTACTGCGAGCACTCGCACTTACAGCTGGTAAACGCAATATTTGCAAACATCTGTTCGATATTCATACGCTTGATACATCGGGCAATGGAGCCTGGCTGCGTTATCCCAAAAAGAACGGGGCAGACTCCAGCGCGGAGTCTGCCCCGAAAAGAGAATGGCAAAGCAAGAGCGTAGATGGACGAGGAAAGTGTCCGCAAGTCTCATGGCCATCACATCCCACCTGCCAAAGTGATGGGTGAGCGAGCGTTACTCCTGCTCGGACTCCTCAGCTTGCTTGCGACTACGGATGAGGTGCGCCACGCCGATGCACAGCACCGCGCCGCCAGCGATCCAAGTGAAGGTCACGCCGTTAAGACCGGTCAGCGGGAGGCCGGAGCCTTTCTTGTTCTTGACGGTAAGGGTAACGGTGCCGTCACCAGAAGAGGAATTGGTGACGAGACCAGAGCCTTTCGTGGATGTGGTCACCGTCAACGTATTCTCGCCCTCGTTCTGATTAAGACCCGTGGCAGTAATGGTGAACGTGAATTTGGGCACGGTGTTATAGCCGGGGAGCGTATGGGTCTCCTCGACCGTGTAAGCGCCAGCATCGAGGCCCTTGACGCTGATTTCGCCCTTATCATCAGTCGTAAAATCATAGGCAGTATTGCCCAAAGAGCCGTTCTCTTAGACATACTGGGCGCCGGCGCCCTCATCGGTTCCCTTGGAAGAGGTGCCGGGCGGAGGGCGGAGCATGGCCACCGGACCCATCGAAACACATCTCCACCGTTCCTTCAACTGGGAAAATGCCGCCCCGGGGCCCGGGAGGGACCCCGGGGGCTTTCGGCTAACTGCGGGAACGGCCTATCCGCTCAATGTGTTCAGCTGAGATTGGAAATCAACCGGAGAAATCGACCCTCCTAAAAGGAGGCCATGTATGAAGACTGCATATCCCTTTTGCCTCCATATACACAAGAAGCGCCCCTCGGGCGCTTCTGAGAGGCTCCCCCTGGGATGTATCCCAGGGGGAGCCTATGGACCTTAAGGGCCGCAGCGAACCGTTCGCAGTCGGACCGTCGAAGGCCTCGTTACTTAAGCTCAGGCCAGAAATCCTTGTTGGCCTCGATCATGTCGTCGAGAATCTCCTTGGCGACCGTCATGGACGGGACCGTCTTGTTGAGCGTGAACGCCTTGAGCGCCTTCTCGTACGGACCCTCGATGCACGCCTCGACCACGAGCTTCTCGGAGTTGAGCTGCTGCATCATGAGGCCCTGCTGGAACAGCTGGATGTTGTCGCGCGAGATGACCTCGGGGCCGTTCTTGCCGATGTAGGCAGGAAGCTCGGCCATCGCGTCGTACGGCATGTTCGGAATCGCGCCGCGGTTCTGGCAAATGACCAGGAAGCGAGCGAAGGCGCTACACTTCGAGCGATATTGAGCACCAACGCGGGCGCTAGCGCAGGTGTCGCCCGCGATACTCGGGAGAATCAGCATCGGAATCGGGGGAAGCCGAAGGGTCTGAAGCAGAGGAGACGGAGGGAGCCGCAGGCCTGGAGGCTCCCACGGTCCACCCGTTTCCGCCATCGCCAACAGCCGCGACGGCGTCCAGCGTCACCGCGGCAGCAACGGCTGCACGCTGCGCCGCGCGGCGCTTCTTGCGCACGTGCCCGGCCACGAAAAGCCCAATCACAATGGCCAGCAGCGCGCCCAAAACACCCAGGGCCACGGCAGTGGTGTTGATGCCCTGCGCGTCCTCGGGCACGGGCACCTCGTTCGGAATCTCCGCGCGCACGCCCGAGACGAGCAGGCGGTGCGAGTTCACGCCGTAGGGCGTGCAGGTCATGAGCGTCACGCGGTCCTCGCCGGCGGTCACGCGCAGCTTGGAATCGTCGTCGGGCTCAATCACGTCTATGCGGTCGATCTTGTAACCCAGCTCCTCGCCCATCACCTCGATGTAAAACGAGTCGCCAACCTGCAGTTCGTCCAGGCGCGTGAACAGAAGCGAGCCTGGCACGCCGCGGTGGCCGGTAAGCACGGCATGCGTGCTCGCGCCGCCCACGGGCAGCGATGTTCCATATAGGTGGCCGGCGCCCGCAGCGAGCACCTCGGTGGAGGTGCCATGGTACACGGGCAGGTTCACGTCGATCTTGGGGATACGCACCGAGCACATAAGGCCCGAACCCGCGTCGAGCAGGCCCTGGTACGTGGTGTCTTGCGAGGCGATGGAGTCCTTGGCACCCGTTGCGGTGGAGGCGCCGGAGGTGCTACCAAACGGGTCCACAACCTCGCCGATGACGTCCTGACCGCCGGCGGCCAACTGCTCGTTGTAGGCGCGCGCGGCCGCGAGGGCCTCCTCCGCTTGCGGATAGGGCCAACCATCCACGGTGTTTTGTGCCGCGGTAACTGCGGCCGTCTGCTCAGCCTGGGACATGGCGCGCAGGACGAGGGGCGTGGCCACGATAACAAAGCCGGCGGCAAAGCACAGAAGGGAAAGCAGGCGCAGGACGAGGGGCGGTTTACGTCGGCTGGGGGAAGCCGGGTTCAAACCGCCGCTCGGCGTGCGCATCGTCGATACGGGCTTGATTGCCTCCATGTGGTTCACCTCCAGGGGTGTGGGTGCGAGGGCACGGTCAAAGCACCGACCCCGCCGCGTGTCCAAGCGCGACGGGGTGCGGCGAAAGGGAAGATGAGAACGCGGCGCGCAGGCGCTGATAGGAGACGACGATCGCCCGCTCGCCGCGTCATCAAGCTAGGGAATTAAGCGCGCATACGTGCACTCAGGGCGAAGGCGGCACCAGCAGCCATGAGCAGCACACCCACGGTGACGAAAACCTTGATGCCCAGGTCGCCGGTCATAGGCAGCTCGGTGAGATTCTTGGCGTTCCAAATCTTGATGGTCGAGCTATCAACGGAGACGCGAGAGTCGGTATTCTTTGCGTCCTTGGCACAAGAGACGGCAGTGATGGTCTTCTGGCCCTCGGGATCGTTGGCATTCACCGTAGCGGATACCGTAAAGTTGAACTTCGGCAGGGAGACGGCGGTGTAATCATTGGGGGGAACGATCTCCTCAATCTCATACGTGCCAGCGTCGAGACCATCGAAGTTGATGACGCCCTCGGTATCGGTGGTGAACACGCCAGCTTCGGCACCACCCTGAGTATCCTTAGTCGGAGTCGTAGTCAGGATCTTCCATGCGCCGTTCTCGTAACCGAGATAGCTGTTTCCCGCCTTGATAGTGAACTTAGCATCCGAGAGCTTAGTGGCCATGTCCTTGGCGGTCTTCTCGATGTTGAACTTATAAGAGTAGACATTCACCTCGTTACCAGGAATGGTCTGCTCATCGGAGGTGTTGTTGGGGTTGTGCGACCAGGTGAGTGAGTCCTTGTTGGGGTTGCCCTTGATGTCGGTTGGGTCAGAGAGCTTGGCATCGACATCAAGAGTGGCACTCACCAGTACGGTCACCTTTGCGCCCTCGTTCAGCTTAGTAGCACCCTCACTCCGGTTCACGTATTTACCAAGGTCGATGACGGTATCTACACCATTGGTGTACTTTTCATCGGTATCAGTAGTGGGGGCATAGGAAACACTGTAGTCGGTACCCGCCTTAAGAGCGACGTCTCCAACCATGAGCCGTTCAACCTTTACGCCCGTGGCGGTGCCATCGACAACCGAAGAAATGGCAGAACTAGCAGTGTCTTTGATCTTGAACACACGCATGGTCGAATAGCCGGTGTAGTACGGAACGGTAGTCTCAAGCGTGTAGTACACGGTGTCGCCCACGGAGAAAGACGGCTCTTTGTTGTAGGTTCCGTCAGCATTGGCGAGATGCTTGGAGATAGTCGGAATCACGTTCTTCACAGTAACGGTGCCATCGATATCGGTGCCCGCAATGCTCGTCGGCGTAACGATGGGCAGTGAGAAGGACTCCTTGTCAGCAGCGGGACTGGTAACGTCCTTCAGGAACCAGATACCCGGGACGCTAAAGGTTTTCACATTGGCGTTGTCGGCCGTAGACGTGGTGAACTCGGTTGCAGCAGAAGTGCCGGGGAAGGTCTTGTCCTCGAGGTTCTGGGCAAAAGTGCGCAGCGCGGCATCGTTGTTCCAAGACGGGGAGAGGTTAGGGGTTCCGCTATTGCTAAACACCCGCATGATCAAGAAGCCCATAGGATTATTCGACGTGTTACCCTCGGACACAAAATAGTTCTTGTCCTGCTTGTAGACAGTAAGCACGTTCTGGGCATTGCCCGTCTCATCAATGACAGCATTGAAGTCCATCGCGCTCTCGATGGTGCTCACGAGCGCATCGGTGGTATCAATCGTATAGGCAATCGACTTGTTGTTAACAACAACGTCCTTCAGCTCGGCAAGCTGCCAGCCGTTGAACTTGTGATCGGCAGCATCCGTCGACTGTTTGTTGATCTTAATGCTGTAGGTGGGATCCGCAGCCTTGGCCGTGGGGGCTGCGCCCAACAGGCCGGTTACGGCGATCGCTACGGCGGCGGCGCCGGCGATCAGCTTTTGTACGAATCGGTTCATGATTCCCCTTTCAGAAATGAGCCCGACATTCATAAACATCTATCTACCAGCGCCATCGGACGGGTCGTCCTGGCGGCGCTTTGTAGCGAACCAATACGCTCCCGCGGCGATGCCGCCCAGAAGCATGAGACCGGCGCCCACGAGGAGCATGGAGTTTTCGGTCCAACCCGCGCCGGTGAGCGGGAGGTCCGTGAGGACTTTCACGTTGGTGAAGGTGGAAGCGGGAATGGCGTTCGCGGGCGCGTCGGCGGTGCCGATGACGGTGCCCGGACTGAGCACGTTGCCCATGTCGTCCTTTACCTGCGTGACCGTAGTGGAAGTGGTGAGGCCGGAGTACTTGCCGGTCTTCTCGTCCAAGACGGCTTTCACGGTGACGGCCACTTGGTACTCGGCCTTGGAGTAGCGGAGCTTGTCGATGGCATCGGCGTCGGGCGCGACCTCCTTCACCGTGTAGGTGTAAGTCTTGGCGCCCGTCGGGTTCGAAGCGTCGTTCGTGGCGAGGTACTCTTTGGAGAACGAGATTTCGCCAAAAGATGCCTCGATGTCGTTGACCTTGGTGGAGTCTGCGGGAGCGACGGAAATAGTCTTCGAGTCAGGCATAGGAGCGCTATCCTTATTTGGCCCCGTAGCCTCGATGCTGAAGTCGAACGCAACGTATTTACCGCTGGAATCCTTCGGCCAGTCCGTATTACGGACGGATTTAATCACCGGGATTTTCACGGACGTAACGGAGCACGAGTCGGAGATGTACGTAATGCCATCAACGATGTTCGGCTGCTCGTTCTCGATCCACGTAATGGAGCCGCTTGTGCTGTCCACCGTGAACTTGTAGGTGTTCTTGTTCAGTTCGTAGCCAAACGGAGCCTGGGTCTCCGTGAGCGTGTACGTGCCCGGCAGCAAATCGGCCAATGTGAACTTGCCATCCTTGGCGTCGGTATCGGCCCAAGTGGTTTCGCTCAGAGTCGATTGGTCACTCACGGTCCAGGACTGCGCCTCAGTCAAGCCATCGGCACCCAGTTTCACAAGCTTCCACTCGGAACCAGCCAAAGGAGTGTGTTCTGCATCGTCCTTCTCCACCTTGGCCCAAGACACCGTACCGGTGATCTTGGTGTTGGCGATGGCACCCGTGGTGTTAGAAGGTGTGAACGGAACCTCGTTCCCGTTCTCATCCACGTAGCCCTGGACATAGTTCACCGACTCACCAGCATTGTTCATGGTTGCGTAGTAGATCTTGTCCGAAACCTGGTAACCCTCCGGCGCCGTCTCCTCTTTGATGTAATAGGTGAATGCCGGATTAGAATCCGAGATCTCCTTACTCGGATCGGCCTTCTGGTTCAAATAGTTGAACTGAAGCTTGCCATCAGTAGAAGCGTAATCGTTGGCAGCGCCATCCGTTACCGTAACGATGGGACCCGTCCCGTTCTTGGCATCTTTGACAGTGCCGTATATCGTCCACGAGGAACCGGGAAGCAGCTTAGTACCATCCGCAGCGTCGACCTTGCTCCATGCAATGGAGGAACCGTCCGGTGTATACGAGCCAGACCACGGGAAGTTGTGACGCTCCTGGTCCATATCGATAACGGAAGCCGAGTTACCCTCACCAAATGCTGCGGCAACCTTCGGGCTGTTCATTGAGAAATCGGCGCCGGCGTACACACGACCATTGGTGGTCACATGGTCGTCGAAGCTTCCGTTGGGAACGAGAATCGATCCGATCATAGCCGCCGCAGGATCGTCGTCAGTCCACTTGGCACCGGTAGTTGCGCCATCGTATTCCCAGTCCGCGCGGTCCTCTCCCGCGATGCCGCCCCGAATGGTAAGGCTGTACGTATCGACAAAGTTCCACATGATGGACTGGGAAGCCGTCGCGTATGCTTCACCCAGTGCCTTGCCGGAATATTGAGTTTCGTAACCACGCGAAATCTCGATGCCGTTCCACCAAAAGCGCCAGCCATTGTGGAACTCAATATTCGAAGATCCGGTAACGTTCACAACAACCGAGGCGCCCTCGGGAATGTCCTCGAATGCGAAATCAACGCCACGATAATACTCGTTGTTGTATGTATTGCTCAGCTGAGAAGCATCGATGGTGAACACCTGCTGCATAGAGGTGTTGTCGCCCTTAAACGTGATAAGACGCTCGCTATTCTTGAATTGCTTACCATTGAGCGACGTATCGGCGCAGTCCTCATTGATGGTCTTATACGACCCATCAAACACCAGGCCATAGCTACAATTCGTCTTGTTGTACTTGTTGATGATGTAGCGGTTGTCCTTATCGCACGCCGGAGCAACGCCGTAGCTCACTTTGCCCGTCTTCGCAAACGAATTCAGCTGATTAGAAAGCGTGTTGAGATAGCCTGTCTCTCCGCTGTAATTCGAATAATCCTTGCCATTAATGTCCTTGAGGAAGTTAACTTGGTTGAACAGAGTACTGTCCTGAGCGTTCTCGCCCGCGTACCAATAACCCTGGGTTTTCACCACAGACTGGCGCCCGTTATTAGTATTCCAATAGGTAATGGGACCGGCGATCTTCGCGGTGTAGTCATAGCCAGCGGAGTCAGCCGTTCTCGCTTTGCCGACCCAAGCGCCTTTGTTCCAAGCGCCAACGGTAGTCTTCCCCGGCAAGTCGCCGCTGTAACCAACGCTCATGTTGGTGATCGCACTGTCGATTCCAGCCACCGCAAGCACGGTGCTGCCGTCGACAGGACGGAACTGGGAACCAAAACCAACGGTGCCAAAGCGGAAACCAGCGCCAATACCTTCATAGGGCCAGCTCTCTTTGAGTGGATTCATGGCAAGCTTGCCACGGACCACGGTAAGGCCCTCCGCCTCAGCGGCATATGAGCCGGCGGGGGCGTTGCTCGCATCAAGAGTTTTAGTGTTGCTCGGTTTACCACCGATGTACATGTCGCGGCCGACGTAGGTGGCCACGCCGGGATCGGGGGTAGAGACATCGATATTCGTACCGATGCCGATAGGCGTGGGCTTGTAGATGCCCTTGTTCACAGTGGTAGCCGCGCTCGCAGAGGTGGCCGCGCTGAACGGGGACAGCAGCGTGCTTGCAACGAGAACAGTTACCATAAAGCTACATGCGGCGAACTTCTTCACTTTGAGCACCCCATTACAGTTTCCTCGGTAGAAACTGTCTGGGTGTCGCTGGCGATGGCCTGCGAGATCGGGGGCATAACGAGCGACAGTACCAGGCTCAAAACGGAGGCTCCGCACAAAACGCCTGCCAGTACACGGCGCGTCGCTTTATTACTCTGCTTAGATTTGTCCGAATTCGCTTTCATCGATGTCTCCTCCCCAAGAGACCGCGATCTTGCTCTTTCCCTATCAAACGTATCTGCGCAATCTGTAATTGCGCTCGTTTAGTAATGCAATTATAACGATTGTTTAAACATCTGAGCAACAAAACCGACATTTTTGTAGCGAGTTCTCAATTCTCTTGACATTTGCTCAGATTTACCTTCGTTTATTCGCTATCTATTTTTTGTTTCTGCTGGTAATTTAGTTGCGTATTATTTTTTAATGGCATTAGATTTATTTGCACAACATTTTGCTCAAGAGCAAACATCCTGTGAACGGTCGAAAATCGACCGTGAGCGGTGGGTCATTAACCGGGATGAATATCCTATTAAATTGATGAGAATATCTTAAACCCATCGGTGGTTAGAAACATGATGTTCAGACAACAATATTTGAATTTTCCCACAGATTTTAGGTATCAATTCGCCCAAATCGCCTGAGGCCACCGCAAAAGAGTCTGCCCCCTTCTGCGGTGGTTCTCCCCCAGCGCTACAGCAGATGTTCCTCGATAAAGATCGCGATACCGTCTTTGTCGTTGCTGGCGGTTACAAAATCGGCGGCGGCACGGGTGGCGTCGCTGCCGTTTGCCATGGCCACGCCCACGCCGGCGTCAGCCACCATGCAGGTGTCGTTATCGGCATCGCCAAACACGCAGATGTTCGCAAGCTCCATGCCGTTAAGCTCCGCCACGCGCACAAGGCCGCGCGTCTTGGACACGTGCGGATCCATGAACTCGTAGAGCCGCTGCGTGGTTTGCAGAGCCGCCGCCTTAACGGTGTTATCGGCAAACGTCGACGCCCGCTCAATCACCCGCGGCATTACATCGGGCACCATGGTAAACATCACCTTGGGCTGCGGCTCGCGCAAGAACTCGGCAAAATCGACCACCTGGTAGGGCACGCCATCGACGCGCGACAGGTGCTCGACGCACGCGTTGCTCTCGGGCACGTAGAACACGCCGTCTCGGGGGCAGACGGGCGTTGCCGGAAGGTCCGCCATGTGCTTGCAGATGCGCGCGATGGTCTCGCCCGGCAGCGGATAGCTCAGCTCGTTGATGTCGTGCGCGCGGTCGATGACCTCGGCGCCACCGCAGCCCACGAGCACGTCCACCAGGCCTTCGATGCCCCAGAGCTCGTACATGGCCTCGGTCGCGTGGGCGTCACGCCCGGTGCACAGGCCAAAGAGCACGCCGCGCTCGCGCAGGGCACGGATCGCCGCCACGGTGCGCGGGGACACCGTGTGCTGGCTCGTGAGCAGCGTGCCGTCGATATCGCAGAACACGGCTTTGATGTGGCTGAAGGTGGTGTCCATGGGAGCCTTTCTGGGTTGTGCGGCGGTGTGGGGTGTATTCGTGAACGGCGTACATGGTATACCAAGGCGCGGGCGCGGCCCGTCAAAGCAAAAACCACCACAAAGGTGCCTGGCCCCTTTGTGGTGGCCGAACTCGCAGGATAGCCTGGCCCGGAGCGCAAACAGCAGCAACGCCGTGGGAACCGCCGTCACGACCATGCCCGCCCCTACGAGTGTCCGTTGTACGCCAAATGTTGCCGCCAGCCACGGGGCAATCGCCAGCGGCGCCACGCCGGCGAACATGTTGCCAAAGCCCATGACCGAATTGACGCGGCCGAGCTGCTCAAGCGGGGCCGTCGTTTGCACGATAGTGTTGTGGAGCGGGTTGACGACACCCCAAGCAATGCCCAGGGCGATCTGGCCGACGAGGGCCACGCCCACGTACGGCGTCCCCACATAGAGCAGGCTTCCCAGGCCTACGGACATGAGCGCCACGAGCAGCGTTTTAAGGTTGACCAGGTGCGACGGCAAGCGGAGCGCAAGCACGGCACCCAGCACCGCGCCCACACCCGAGGCCGACGAGAGCCAGCCCATCCACTCAACGCCGACGCGTAGGACATCGCGATAGAAAAACGACTCGAGCGGATCGAAGGCTCCGTAGCCAAAGTTCGAAAGAAAAATGATGCAGAACAGCAGGGCGAGAACGCTGTTGGTAAAGACCGTCTTGATGCTGGTCGCGAAGGTGACGCGGGAGGATGCGCTGGAGTTGGGGCTTTGTCCCGCACGCTCCCCTTCCTCTGCCGAATCGGCATCCGCATGCCCGGCGACATGGCTGGTCTGCGGCCTAAAGCCCCAACCGGCGACGAGCGCCAGCACGGTAAAGAGCATCATGAGCACGAACACCGCGCGCGACGACGCAGCCGCCGCGACAAAGCCACCCAACGTGGGTCCGACGATAATACTCACGTTTGAGAACATGGCGATGGCGGAGTTGATGTCTTTGAGCTCGACAGGGTCGTTGGTGAGGTAGGCCGGATAGGACGTGGCGATGGGCTGAGCGAATCCCATCGTAAAGCCCAGAAACACCGCGCCGAGCAGGACGACGCCGGTCGCACTACCAAAGGCGATGATTGCCGTGCCAGTTGCGAGAGCGCCGACGATGCTCAGCGAGAAATGGCGGCACGGACCCCAAGCGTCGAGCACCGCGCCGCCCGCAAAGGATCCCAGGATCACGAAAACGTTCATAAAGAGCACTGCCAGCGATGTCGCGACGACCGAGGCATCGTCCGCATAGGTAAGCGTTCCGATGACGCCGATAAAGTAGCTGGTCTGAAAACCGGTGTAAATGAGAAAGCGCATCGCCACCAGGCGTTTAGCCTGCGCGGAGAGCGACGAGCGGACTTTTGGGAATACAGATGTGGGCATGGGTGCTCCTTATCGCATGCGAATAGCGGGCAGCGTCCATTCATCCGCTGTCCATTGGCTCAATCTATCCGTATGCCTGACTAGGGTCGCATCGAGCCCCTTCCGTCTTTCCGCCCAGCATGAACTACTTGGTAGATTGTAAGGCATGTCCCAACCATCTACCAAAGCAAAAACCACCACAAAGGTGCCTGACCCCTTTGTGGTGGAAATGGCGTTTGCCCAGATAAAACCTGCCAAAATAAACCTGTCCCTTTTTGGCAGGTTTTAGGCCAGATAATCTTGGATCAGGTCGCAGATGGCTCGGGCGTCGTTGATGTTGATGGCTCGGGTCGCAAAGCCGGCGTCGAAGGCCTGACGCGCCAGGGCCTCGTTGCAGGCAAGGGCCAGCGTGTGACCGTCGACCAGGTCGAGCGAACTCTTGCCGCGCAGACGGTCGACGCCCGAGCGCGCGACGACGATGTTGTCGAAGCCCTCGGTCTTGTAGCCCTCGATGATTACCACGTCGACATCGTTGTAGCGCGACAGCAGCTCGCGCGCAGGCATCTCGTCCTCCTCGCGTGTGTCGGCGTACTCCGCCCAGCGCGTGGCGCAGATGAGGCCCACGTGCTTGGATCCGGCCTGGTGATGGCGCCACGTATCCTTAGCGGGCACATCGATATCAAAGCCGTGATGCCCGTGATGCTTGAGCGAGCCCACGCGCAGGCCGCGGCGGGTGAGCTCGGCGATGACCTTCTCGACGAGCGTGGTCTTGCCCGAGTTTTGGTAGCCGATAAACGCAATCGCGGGGACGGCCGAAGTGGGAGCTGCGGGCGCGACGGCGACGGATGCGCTTGCGGGCGCGGCGCCGTCAGCGGCCACGGCCTCAACGGCAGCGGCCTGACGCTCTGCGCGATCCCATATACCCGAGCGGCCGCCCTCCTTGTGCAGCAGGCGCACGTCGACGATCTCCATGCCGCGATCGACGGCCTTGCACATGTCATAGATGGTCAGACACGCGGCACTCGCGCCGGTCAGGGCCTCCATCTCGATACCCGTCTTGCCCGTCACGCCGGCCGTGACCAGTACGTGAAAGCCAACCTGCCCGTCCGCGCGCGCCGGCGCCCAGCCCTCGGGCACGTCATCGGCCGGCGTCCCCGCCGCAGCGATGGGCGCAATGTCGCACTTGCTCTTAGTAATGAGCAGCGGATGGCACATGGGAATGATGTCGCTCGTGCGTTTGATGGCCATAATGCCCGCCACGCGCGCGCAGGCAAGCACGTCGCCCTTTTTGGCGCGGTCCTGCAGCACCATGGCCTGCGTCTCGGGGTGCATGAGGATGGTGCCCTCGGCGATGGCAATGCGATGGGTCTCGGCCTTGTCGGACACGTCGACCATGCGCACCTCGCCCTTAGCGTCCACGTGCGTCAGCTCGTCGCGGCGGGCGTCGCGGGCGGACTCGACGACGGCGCTGGCGGTCAGCTGCGCGGACGCGTCGGCGTTGCCAGCATTCGCCGCAGCCGTGACTTTGTGGGCAGACATCGCGGCCCTGCGAGCGGCCTTGGTGGCATCGGCGTACCTGCTCTTGGCCATATGATCATCCTCCGATTTGGGACATAAATCGTTGCGTGCCCTCAATTATCGCGTGTTCCTGCGGTTTGTGGGCCACGGCATCGCGCCAAATCGAAAGTACCTGCATATCATCACCACGGCGCAGGGCGTCGCGCACCGAATACTCGGCATCGCTGAACAGGCACGGACGCACGTTGCCATCGGCCGTCAGGCGCAGACGGTTGCAATTCGCACAAAAATGGTTGGACATGGCGCTGATGAAGCCGACCGTTCCCGCCGCACCCGGAAAGTGCCAGTAGCGCGCAGGGCCCGCGCCGGCAGGAGCGTCGTTGATGTCGAGTGGCTCGAGCTCGCCCAGTCCCGTCGCGGTGGCCCCGGCATTGATGCGCGCCCGCAGCTCGTCGCTCGGCACGGTATCGCTCGCGTCCCACAGCTCGGGATTGAGCGCGGGCGCATGCGGGTCCACAGTGCAATGCGAGCTCGTATGCTCGTCGCCGATGGGCATGTATTCGATAAAGCGCAGGTGGATGGGGCGGTCGACGGTCAGTCGTGCAAGGGCTGCCACATCCTGGTTGAGCCGGCGCACCACAACGCAGTTGACCTTAACGGGCTCAAAGCCCCAAGCCAGCGCCGCGTCGATGCCGGCCATGGTCTGCTCGAGCCGGCCCAGGCGCGTGATCTTTCCAAAGAGCGTAGGGTCGAGTGTATCGAGCGAAATGTTGACGCGGTTAAGCCCGGCATCTTTGAGCTGCGGCGCCAGCTTGGGCAGCAGGGCGCCGTTGGTGGTAAGCGAGATGTCCTCAATCTGCGGAATCGCACGGATGTCGCGAATAAGCGGAATGATACGGCGGCTGACCAGCGGCTCGCCGCCCGTCAGGCGCACGCGGCGAATGCCCTCCCCCGCTACCAGGCGCACAAAGCGGGCGATTTCCTCAGCACTGAGCAGCTCGTCGTGCGCGCGGGGTGCCACGCCATCGGCCGGCATGCAGTAAATGCAACGGAAATTGCACTTGTCGGTAACGGCAATGCGCAGGTAGTTGATATCGCGGCCAAAGCCGTCATGTTGCACGTGCCCGTCCACGCAGCCCTCCCCTCACGCGGCGTTTTATTCTTCGGAAAACATAATACCCCACGAGCGAATCATGCCGACACCCGTACGACAGGACAGGTCGCTTCGAGCAAGACCGGCTTCCCAAGCCCATCCTCAGCACGCAAACCATCACAACATTCGATGCTTTTCCCGTTTTTGGCGAAAAACGTCGAATGTTGTGATGGTCTGCCTGCCCACGGCACCCCGTAGAAGGACCAAAACGCCCCTAAAGGCCGCCGTCCCAGTGCCGAATCACGAATTCTCGCAGGTCGTTCTGCCGCTTTTGGAACGCTTCGCTTCGGTCGCACTTAAGGCCCATAGCGAGTGCGATGGCGTTCATCGCCCGGTGCAATTGCAGCTGATGGGCAAACTGAGTCCCGGTGAGGACGATCATTCTAAAGCCCAGCGCGCTCAGCACGGTCATACGCTCCGCATCCGACGCGCTGCGCTGTTTATCAAGATGGTCCGAGCCGTTGTATTCAATCCCCGTACCGCTCGCAGGCGCATATACGTCGATCTCAAAATACCCGGCCTTTGCGAGATATTTGAACTCGCTGGGAACATCGACCCGATGGTTGAGCTCGATCTTGACGTATCCCAGCCCGCCCTGGGAACGTTTTGCTACGACCATGATTGCGGTGGCCGTCTCCATGGGCGACCGCGCGCCATCGTGTACGCGCCTGAGCACGGCGGCCGCACGTATGGCCCCTTGACGAGATCGGTTCTCATTGCAATAGGCAATCAAGTCGGCGACGGTATACCTCTGCCCCATCTCGATATAATCGCCTGTCGACAGATGATTCAAATGGTATCGGGCACAGATTTCGTAGCCATATTCCAGCTGCTCGGGCTCGCTCATCCACGAACCCGCTTGGACAAAACACATGACCTCATCAACCGCCAGAAGGCCCTCTGCCACCTCGATAAGATGGCCTGGAGGTACCGGCGCCCCAAACACGTGGCACCTAAATCCAGCCGGCGTCGAGCGCTCAAAATCGAAGTTGACGAGCGTGTCGATATGATCGAGCTCTTCTCGTGGAATACCAAGCGAAACCAGATAGTCGGTAACGATCCCAACTGCCGTTGAAGCCCTCAGCCCCTTGGCATCGAGTCCCAATTTGGGCAGACTCGCGGTCGGCTCCGCCTCGTTAGCAAGCGAGTCCTCATCGTATAGGCTGCTTGCTCGCGAGAGCGGCTCGGACGGGCGCGCCACGTTGTGGTACAGCCAGGCAGTCTTATGGGACAGGACGATCGGCAGGTCCATGAGCCCTCCAATGGAGTCGGATAACCAACCTTATTCCCCTGCCCACGGGTCCGCACACCTTCGTGCGCAAGAAAGCGATTCCACCCGGTCGAGTGGCAGAAAAACCATCACAACATTCGATGCTTTTCCCGTTTTTGGCGAAAAACGTCGAATGTT
>DXMB01000042.1:0-20160 GCA_019414425.1 Collinsella sp. | reverse complement strand
CTTGTGGGCAGTGCGGCCGGGCCAGCTGAGAAGTTGTGCACACGTGCCATCTTCTAGTTCCCCCTCGTAGTCGTTTGAACGTTCGGGATACTTTAGCACAGTGGAGCGCTAGTCGCGACCGCATCACGGTAAAACTCGAGTGCGCCGCTATGATTTACAGGATGGTTACATGGGGGAGGGCGGTCGCAAGGTCTATATCGCCGGGATATACCGTGACAGGTACTCTTTGAGCGCGGGGTCGCACACATAGAGATACGTTCCTAACATGCCGCGCGTCATGAGGACGTAGTAGGCGTTGACGATGATCTTTTGCAGATCATCGTCGCTTGCCTTTTTCTTGGCAACGGCATCTTTGAAGTTTGCCCTGTTAACGTTGACTGCATCTTTGTTCGAATCGTAGTAAATGTCGGGACCCAGAATTACGAATCCGTAGTTGAGGTCGTAGCCTTGTACCGTATGAATGCATCCGACTTCGTTGACGGCGTTGGCGGAGTTAACCCAATCCTTCTGGGTTGAGTTCCAGCGTTTGGGAATGCCCTCGATGACGATATCGAACGCATCTTTGTTATTCTTCGTTTCCCACTTCCACGCAAAGCCTGCCATCATGCGGGATAGACCAACTTCTTCTTCCTTGGTTTGCTGCAGAGAGCAGAAGTCCTCAAATCGGTCGACGATTCCAAACTGGTATCTGGGGATATCGCTGTCCGGATCCCCGGCTCGCGAATCGTAAGGCTCCTATGAAAAGAGTGCTTTGAACTTCATGCCGGCATGCATGTACGCTTTGTTATCAAGCAGGTCGTAGACAAAATCGAGGTACTCATCGCCGCCACGCACGCGCATTTGGGTACTCAAGTTGAATTCTTCGGTCTCGATGCCGGCTTCTTCGAGTTGGTTGAGTCGCTGCTCAAGGCCATCTCGGTTGAGTCCCGATGCGCGGACTTGCTGTTTGGGGTCAAAGAACAGGTACGCCTTGTCGCAGCATTTGAAAATCCAATCCACCTGGCTGCTCGTGCGCGGCAAGCTGAGTCGTTCACATGTGTTGTAGAAAGCTCCGATGCCGGCGCCGGCGGATAAGTAGTTTCCCAGTCGGTGCGCCTCGTCGACAAGCAAGACGTCATACCGATCGTTTTTTGTGACGTCGTTGGGGCTCAGGATATCGCCGGGCTTTAACCCGGGGAGGAAGTGCGTGAGTTTTTTGAGCGTCTTGCTCAGAGACTCCATGGGCGTCACGAAGCCGACCCGCAGACCGGAAAGGTTCGGCTCATTTTTGATTTTGAACATGAGACTGATGGCGAGGATTGTTTTGCCTGTTCCCGGCGCGCCGTTCACGACGGTTACGCGCTCTTTCTTGGGACCGCCGTGTTTAATGTCTTCATGCTCTTGCTCGAGCCGCCTGTAAATCGCCTCAATCGTTTCGTATTGATCGGGCGTGAGCGTTTTGAAGGGCGAGAATTTGAACAGGTCGGTATTCTCGAGCTCTTCGATGGGGTGGATCGCATAGTTCTCTTCGCGAAGCTTTGTCCAGAGGTCTCTGAACTTCTGGCGATACTGAGGTCGCTCAAAATAATCGAACTGGGCATAGCCATTGTTGGCGTTGGTTACCTGGTATTTTTCGTCAGCGCAGAACAGCTCGATAAGTCGATTCTCAAACTCAAATGTTGCTGACTGATTGAAGGTTGGATTGTCAATCAGGAGGGTCCGGTCGAAGTCTTTGTCCACGTTTGCGGCGTGTTGCTTCATGCGGCGTCGATAATTGGTCGTTTGACCGATGTACGCCGTTTTGTTTTTACTGTTGGTCAGAATATAGAGAACGGGCCAACTCTCGTCATGGTGGAATCCGGGCTTTGGCGTGCCAAAGTCCTGCAGCGATTCGCTTGCCTCGAAGGGTTGGGGGAGGGGAAGCGTGTATTGTCGAAGGGCGAACTCATTACTCATGGTGGGCCGCCTTTCTGTATTCGCTGGAGCTGGTGTCGACGGGATAGCGCTCGCCGTTGCGTTTGAGTTTGGACGAGAGCGCCTTTGGGAGGTCGATTCCGTTTAGGTCGGCAAAACGCAGGAGGAAAAGGAGCGTGTCGGCAACTTCGTCTTCGATGGCTCGGCGCTGATCAGGGTTATCGAACATTTCTGCAATGCGCTCGTCGCTCATAAAGCGGAAAAGCTGCAGCAGCTCGGAGGCTTCGGTTGCCATGCCGATGGCGAGCTCTTTTGGCGTGTGATATTTGCGCCAGTCGCGTGCATCACAAAAATCTCTGACTTGTTCCGTCATGGCAGTGAGCTTGTCCATTGTCCGCAACCCCCTTGATGGTCAATATTTTATTATGGCGTTGTCTGAGATTTATTGCATCTCATTTATGGTGCTCGGGTAATCAGTAGCGGTTGCCCGGTGGGAGGATTCACCATGAAGATTGAAGTTGATGTAGATCAGCTGCGCGAAAGCCTGCTCGACCGCGCGGGGAGTGCGGCCAGCGTGGGATTTCCGGCCTCCATGCTCGACGTAGTGGATATCGAGGACGAGTCGCCCCAAGAGCTCCTAGCCCGAGCCGAACGCGAAGGCCTCGACCTTCGCGACTTTGCCGTCGATGACGATGACGACGACTACGGCGCGGACGAAGGCTGGTAGCCGCGATTGAACTTCAGCCCCATCCCCTAAATAAGTTGCGGTGAAATAGGGACCGTTTGGGCCGGTAGAAGGCCTATTCAATCCCTATTTCACCGCAACTTATGGGTGGGGATGGCTACGATGCTAGCGTGGCGATGACGGCTTCGTCGCCGGCGTATATGAGGGTGTTGCCATCGGGGATGATCGTTTGGCCTTTGCGCTTGAGCATCACGACGATGAACGGGTGCTTGCCCTGCGGCACGTCGCGCAGGCGCTGACCGGCCAGGCGACCGTGGGGCGTCACGGTGACCTCGCGCAGCGTAACCTCGGCACGCTCTTCGAACGTTGGGGCTGCCATCACCAGCAGATCGCCTTCTTGGATCACGGTGTCGCCATTGGGCAGTACCGGGTGCGCCCCGTCGCGCAGCACCAGGACCACGAGCATGTCGGTGGCGCTGCCAATGTCCGTGAGTGAGCGCCCGGCAAACGGATGGCCAGCGCCCACCTTGAGCTTGACGAACGACATGCCGTCTTCGTCGCGGTAATCGTTAAACGTACGGCGCACGTCGCCGGCCGCATCGATCATATCGAGCTTCTTCGCCACCGCCGGCAGCAGCGAACCCTGCACCACAATGCTCGACACGGCAATCACAAACACCAGGTCAAACAGATCGTGACCGCCGGGAACGCCGGCTACCACGGCAAGGAGGCTAAAGACGACCGAGGCCGCGCCACGCAGGCCCGCCCAGCTTACGAGCGCCACCTGGCGAGGGTTCGTCTTAAAGGGCGCCAGGAACACGCCGACGGCGATGGGGCGGCTCACGAAGAGCATAAACGCCATGAGTGCCAGGCCCGGCAGCAGCATCTGCGGCAGGCGCGCGGGCGTCACGAGCAGGCCTAGCAAGAAGAAAATGGTCATCTCGGCCATTTCGGTGAGGGTGTCGAAGAAGTGCGCCATCTCGACCTTGCCGGTGATGTCGCTCGCACCCAGCACAATGCCTGCCAGGTACACGGCCAAAAAGCCGTTGCCGCCCAGGTAGCTCGGCAGCGCGTAGGCGACGATCGCCACTGCGAACAAAAAGATGGTGTGCGCGCCCTCGGCCGTTGCGTGAGCACGCTCAATCAGGCGGCTGGATGTCCAACCGATGGCGAGGCCCAACCCCACGCCCAGGATGACCTGCTTGGCCAGCAGTATGGGAATGTTGATTTCGCCGCCGGCCGCGAGGGTCGCGAGCACCGCGGTGAGCATGTAGGCGACGGGGTCGTTTGAGCCCGATTCGACCTCGAGCAGTGAGTCGGTGCCGCCGCGCAGCGACAGGTTGTGCTCGCGCAGCACGCTAAAGACGCTTGCCGCGTCGGTGGATGCCACGACCGACCCCAGCAGCAGGCCACCGATCCAGTCAAAGCCCAGTGCGAAGTGCGCAAAGGCGCCCGTGATGCCAGCGGTGGCGATAACGCCGAGCGTGCTCAGCAGCACCGCAGGGGCGGCGACGGGTTTGGCGCGGTCGATATTGGTGTTAAATCCGCCGTAGAACATGATGAACAGCAGCGCCGTGCTGCAGACGGTTTCGGTGAGCGCGTAGTCGCTAAAGTCGATGTGCGCTGGGCCGTTGACGCCCAGCAGCATGCCCAGTGCGATAAAGATGAGCAGGGTGGGGAAGGGGAGCTTTTTGCCGACGGGTTTGATGGTCAGGCACAAAATGATGACGAGGCCGATAAAGAGAAGTATCTGGTTCATGGATAGTGTCCGCTCCTGGATGGTTGGCGTGGCACGGTCAGTTGTATGCGGTTATTTGTACCCAAAGGTGGTGGGTTTATGGGGTTGGATTGCGGGCGTGCGCGATATCGTCATAGACGGCTGCCGTCTTTGCCTCTGCTCGGAAACCCTTTCCAGCTTTATTGCAACGGAGTACAATGGGTAACGTTTAAGTTCAACTTGAAGTTTTAGTTGCGGTTCCGGGCTTCGGTCGCAAGGTAGGGAAAGGCGTTCCATGGCGATCTATGTGACATCTGATGCTCACGGACACGTGCATGCGCTTGACGAGGCCCTGTCCAAGATCTCGCTGGCGTCCGACGACACGCTGTACGTGTTGGGCGACATGATCGATCGCGGGCCCGATCCGGTCGGCGTTATTAAGCTCGTGCGCTTGCTGCCCAACGCCCGCGTGCTCAAGGGTAATCACGAGCAGATCATGCTCGATGCCATCATTGGCCAGGATCCGCTCGATGCCGAGACCTGGGATATCAACGGTGGCTGGACGACGCGCGAGCAGCTCAACGACATGGAATATGACGCATACGAGGAGCTCGTGCGATGGATGGCCGCGCTGCCGCTCTACGCGGTGGCCGAGACCGAGGAGCGCCCGTATCTGCTGGTACATGCTGGAATCGAGATGAAGGCGGCGCGCGCGTTTTTGCTTGAGCATGGCGTCGATTGTGCCGATGGCTTTGGAGCGGTGGGTGCCGATCGCGAGCTGCTGCAGCAGATGCTCGCGGTGCAGTCGGCCGATGACCTGCTGTGGATTCGTCACGGCTATTGGGATGCGCCGACCGGGCTGCTTTCTGCCGAGGGCAAGGGTCCGGTCGTGGTGAGCGGTCACACGCCAACGGTGTCGCTCGGGCGTTATTGCGAGGTCGGTGGTCTTGCGGGGCTCGATGAGGAGTCGGGCCGCGGGCAGATCGTGCGCCTGGGCGGCGAGGATGCCGCCGGTGTGCCCGATCGCATCGACATCGACTGCGCTGCCGCCACCGGCTCCGAGTTCGGTCGCGTGGGCATCCTGCGGCTCGATGATGGGGCGGAGTTCTACGCGAATATTCGCCCCGGGGAATAACGGCGCAAGAGGTTGGCGCCAAAACATCGACGCTTCTTTCCCCAATGTACCAAGGTGGGCGTTATACGCCGTATGGGTTGCGGTCGCGTTCGATGCGTTGGCGGATGCGGCGGTACTCGATAATCAGTAGCACCAGGAGTAGGGCCATGATGGCTAGGTAGCTCACCACAGCGCCCATCAGACCCAGTAGCTTAATCAGGATTACCGGCAGCACCACGCTTACGGCGAAGCAGATCAGGTAGATCTTGGTGACGTCTCCAGCGTGGCGCAGCACCGTGATGATGGCGTAGATAAAGTCGATGGCCGCGGTGACGCCGCCGGCGACGACCATCAGCAGCGCCAGCGTACGGTAGCGTTCAAAGCTGAGGCCGTACATAAAGCTCATGAGGGGAATACCGGGACCTGCCATAAATGCGGCGCACATGCCGGTGATGACCACGATCAGCGCCATAACGGCAACAATAATCAGGTCAAAGCGACGACGCTTGCGAGGATTAGCCCAAATGCTCGACAAGCGCAGGAGCTGCGGTTTATAGATAAATCCAATGCTCAGCAAAATAGCCTGCGCCGGAAAGAACAGGGCATTAAAGTACAGCTGATATTTGTATGCCAGCGTGCCTTCCATCACAAACTTGGGCATGCTCTCAATAAGGTTGAACAGGAACAGTGCACCAAAGAGCGGGGCGCACTGGACAAACAGGTGGCCGACCTCGCGCAGGCTCACGTGGCGCGATTTTTCGGTCTCGAGCAGGGCAAGCGGCGCGGTGACCAGCACGAGCGAGGCGATGGCGGTGACACCCATGGCCATGGCCGCGATGGGCATGCTGCGCGTGAGGAACAGTGCCACGCTAAAGACCGCGATGACGCCGGCGGAACGCAGCGTTTGGCTCATGCCGGCCAAATAGAGCTTGTCGGCCTGCTGCAGGCGGCCCTCGTACACGTCGGCGATGCCGTCGATCACCTTATAGAGGTAGACGCCCAGGCCGATTGTGGCCATCTGCGCATCGTAGCCGCGGGCGCTGCTGTATACCAGGCCGCATGCCAGCGCGAGCGCTCCGCAGATCCAGCGGTTGAGCTGGTAAGAGGCAAAGGACGTCTTTTCGTCGATGTCCGAGACCTGGAAATTGCGCACGCCGTAGTTGCACGCGATCATGATGAGCGTGCCGGTGACAAAGGCGATGGAGAATTTGCCAGCCTCCTCGGCGCCCACGAGCTGTGTGGACACGATGGTGAGCAACGGAAACACCATGCCCCACACGGCGGTGCCCAGGGTATTCCAAAGGTAGTCGCGACGGGTGGCGTGATCTTCGTACTCGGCTTCTTGCGTGGAGAAGCCGCCGCCGTAGACGGCTCCGAGCAGGCGGTTCCACCAGGCATTGACCATGCGGTGGATGGGGCCGGGCTCGCGATCGCGCTCGCGGCGACGGCGTGTGGCCTGGCTGCTGTCGGGACCGCCGGCGTTACGCTGGCTTAGCTCTTGGATTCGTGCGAGCTCCTCGGCGGTGTGCGATGCGGGGAACAGGCCGTTCTCGATGCGTCCGCCCTGCCCGTGCGCCCCGTCCGATACGGTGGGGTCGGCGACGCCATTGCGGCGGGCGATGGCGCGGCGAATGCTATCGATGGGCGTGATGCTCAAAGCGGAGTCCTTTCTATTGCTGCGCTCTAGTATAGACGCGACGGTGTTCGTTCGTGTTTTTGAACAGGTTGTTCGATAATTTCGGTGGCGCCATTCAGTAGACGGCATTTGGGGACGTTCCTTATGTGCCGGCACTTTGGGAACGTCCCTAAGTGCCGGCATCCGGGGTCGCTCCTTGGTTGTTGCCTGTTCAAGAGTGTCCCTAACGACTAGGCCGCTTGCCTGCGATTTTTGACCGTTGGGCGGGCGCTTCGCCGTTGCCGCAAAAACGTTTTTGCATATCGGGTACAACGGGCTTTACGTGAGTAAAGTGCGCGCCGCGTCCACGTGTCGCGTTTTTAAAGGAGGCCCCATGCCTGGTGTTACCCCTGCAGAAGTTCTGTCCAACTTTGGTATTACGCTCGTTGAAGATCCCGCCGAGAATCAACCCCGTCTGCTGGTCGATCTACCCGCCGCGGAGCTCGTCGAGCACGCTATCCGCCGCGAAGAAGGCCGCATGGCATCCAACGGCGCGCTGGTGATCGAGACGGGGGAGCGTACCGGCCGTTCGCCCAACGACCGCTTTATCGTCGACACGCCCGACGTGCACGACAAGATCGCCTGGGGCGCCGTCAACCGCCCGCTGTCCGTCGAAAGCTACGAGGTCATCAAAGCCGGCATCGTCGACTATCTCAACGAGCGCGACGTGTTCGTCACCCGCGGTATGGCCGGCGCCGATCGTAACCACACACGCCGCCTGCTTGTCGCCTGCGAGCGTGCCAGCCAGGCGCTCTTCATTAAGCAGATGCTCGCCCGCCCTCTTGCCCGCGAAATCGCACGCACCGGTGAGCCGGACTTCTGCGTCCTTGCCGCACCCGGCTATCAGTGCGACCCTGCCATCAAGGGCCTCAACTCCAGCGCCGCCGTGGTCATCAACTTCCAGGAGCGCGTGATTTTGGTCGCGGGTACCGGCTACTCCGGCGAGATCAAAAAGTCCATCTTCAGCGTCATGAACTATCTGCTGCCCGTCGAGGACGACGTGCTGCCCATGCACTGCTCGGCCAGCATGGATCCCGTCACGCACGAGACCGCCGTGTTCTTTGGCCTGTCCGGCACCGGCAAGACCACGCTTTCGGCCAACCCCACGCGCCTACTGATCGGCGACGACGAGCACGGTTGGTCCGACATGGGCATCTTCAACATCGAGGGTGGCTGCTACGCCAAATGCGAGGGCCTGGACGCGTTCCACGAGCCTGAGATCTTCAACGCCGTCCGCTTTGGCGCGATCTGCGAAAACGTGGTGCTCGACGAGAACCGCAAGCCCAACTACGACGACATCTCGATCACGCACAACACGCGCGTGGCATACCCTGTGGAGCACATTCCCAACGCGTGGACCAAGGGCATGGGCACCACTCCAAGCGTCGTGCTCTTCCTGACCTGCGATGCCTTTGGCGTGCTGCCGCCCATCTCGCGCCTGACGGCCGACTCCGCCATGTATCACTTTGTGACGGGCTTTACGGCCAAGATCCCCGGCACCGAGGTCGGCGTCACCGAGCCCACGCCCACGTTCTCTTCGCTGTTTGGCGAGCCGTTTATGCCGCTCGACCCCATGGTCTATGCCAAGATGCTCGGTGAGCGCATCGCCGACGGCCGCACGCGTGTGTACCTGGTCAACACCGGCTGGATCGGCGGCGGCTACGGCGTGGGTCATCGCATCGAGCTTGCCTACACGCGCGCCCTGGTGGCCCGCGCCCTCGACGGTACCATCGAGGACAGCGAGTTCGTGCACGACGACATCTTTAACGTCGACATTCCCACCACGTGCCACGGCGTACCCGACGGCATCCTGGTGCCGCGCCAGTATTGGCAGAGCACCGCTCGCTACGACGAGGCCGCGCACAACTTGGCTGTGATGTTCGAGGAGAACTTCGAGAAGAAGTACTCGCACCTGCCCGAATCCGTCAAGGCCGCCGGTCCGCACGCTCAGGTGCACGCCGACGCCCGTCATCGCGGCCACGGCCTGCTGGGACTTCGCCACTAGCGTCGCCTCAGACCCAAAACCACCATAAAGGGGACAGGCACCTTTGTGGTGGTTTTACTCGCGCGGATGACTCGGGTTACAATACGCCTAACATATGGCTCCCTTCTCCGGATGGGGGCAGCGTAAGCGCTCTTGTGGCGGCACCGTAGGACTTTGAAGGTGGCCGTCGTAAGGGCGCTTTTTGTTTAGGCACCCGGGCTCGGGCGCATGCTATGAAGGGAGAGCACATGAAGAGTTTCGTTGCCGAGGATTCGTTTTGGGAGCTATTTCCGCAGGCGGCTGTCGGTGTTGTGGTCGTAAAGGGCATGAAGCCCGCGGCTCAGATTCCTCAAGAGGACGTGGACGCGATTGCGGCGTTGCTCGACCGCGCCAATATCGACGCGGAGCGTCATCTGACCAGCGATACTATCAGCGAGAATGCGCCGGTTAAGGCATGGCGCGAGGCATATCGCCTATTCAAGACCAAGAAGGGCGCGCGTTGCTCAATTGAGAACCTGCTCAAGCGCGTGCTCAAAGGCAAGCCGGTGGGCCACATTACGCCCGCGGTGGACATCTACAACACGGTGTCGCTGTCCTACGCGCTGCCCGTAGGCGGCGAGGATTTGCACGCGATTGAGGGAGACCTTTGCCTGAAGGTGACCGACGGTGGTGATTCATTTCTGCCGCTTGGCGAGGAGACAGATGACCCGACGCTTCCCGGCGAGCTCGCCTACATCGATGATGCGGGCGCCGTATGCCGCTGCTGGAACTGGCGCGACGGCGTTCGAACGGCGTTGTCCGATGATTCGGCCGATGCTTTCCTGGCGATTGAGTGCGTGGAGCCCGAGCGGATGGGGGATTGCCAGGCCGCGATCGATCGCTTAGCCGAGCTGCTCGAGCGCTATCTGGGAGCGACGGTTGTCGTTAAAACGCTTGTGACCCGCGACAATCCTTGCGTGGGGCTGTAGCGAAGTCTGCGGATCAAACTCGATGCCCCAAACCACCACAAAGGTGCCTGTCCCCTTTGTGGTGGTTTTTATGTTGATGGGTTAACAAATGGGATATTTGGGTATGGGTGTTGCCTTGTGCGGCTAAGATGTTTACCCGTTAGCATCATGCAAGCGAAAGGCGGTCGTCTCCCATGCAGCAGAACGACGAGACACGTTTCGAGGACTTTGTCGGACTGATCAGCGGGCTCTACAAGGAGATCCAGCGCATTAAGACATCCGAGGGCGCAAGGCTGGGCCTCAAGGGCTCCGACGTTATGTGCCTGTACTATCTTGAGCGCAGCAAGGACGGCCTGACTGGCGCTGACCTGGCTCGCATGGCAGGCGTGACCCGTGCCGCCGTCTCGCGCACGCTCGCGCATCTGGAGGAGGGCGGCTACGTCGAGGTCGACGACTCGGGTGATGCGGCCGTTAAGTATCGTGCCCCGGTGCGCCTGACCGCTCTGGGCGGCGAGAGCATGAGCGAGGCGGACCGCATCATTCGCGAGGTGCTCGACACCACCGGTAAGGCTATGGGTGTGGAGCAGCGCGAGCAGATGTATGCGTCGCTGCGTACGATTCTCAACACCCTGCGTGAGATCTAAGGCCGCCAAGGCATTTGCTTCCCATTAAAAACTGCATAGTCCCGTTTGAGCGCGTATGCCGTGCCGGGGCATTGCTGTCAAAATTCCCCGCGCGGGACCTGCGCAAGAAAGGATTCGTTATGTCCGTCCGCATTATTACCGATTCCGCAAGCGATATGTCGCCGGCGGAGCACCCCGCTCTGCGTGTTCTGCCGCTGTCCGTCACCTTTGGCACCGATGTGTATATGGATGGCGTCGACATCGATCACCAGCGCTTTTACGAGATGCTTGTGGAGCGCGATGAACTGCCCAAGACCGGTCAGGTCAACCCGTACGCCTTTTCGCAGGCGATTGCCGAAGCGCGTGAGGCCGGCGATGAGGCCGTGATTATTACCGTGGGTGCCAACCTCTCGGGCACCAACCAGAGTGCTCGTACGGCACTTGCCGAGGCGCCGGGCGGCGACATGTTCGTCGTGGACAGCAATAACGTGACCTTGGGCGAGCGCGTGCTGGTCGAGTATGCGCTGCGCCTGGTGGACGAGGGCCAGGGCGCGGCTCAGGTTGCGGCGGCTGTCGAGGCCGTGCGCGACCGCGTGGTCGTCATCGGCCTGCTCGAGACGTTGGAGTACCTGGTGCGCGGCGGTCGCCTGTCTGCTGCGGCCGGTGCCGTGGGTGCGCTGCTCAACGTAAAGCCCGTGGTGGCTGCCGAGGACGGTCTGATCGTGCAGCTGGGCAAGGCGCGCGGTTCCAAGAACGGACGTAACCTGCTCAACCAGAAGGTCGAAAAGGCGGGCGGCATCGACTTTTCCATGCCGCTGGCGCTCGGCTATACGGGCCTTTCGGATGCGGTGCTCAAGAAGTATATCGAGGACAGCGCGGCACTGTGGGCTGGCCACACCGAGGGCGAACTGCCCGTTCACACCATCGGCGCCACCATCGGCACCCATGTAGGCCCCGGCGCCGTAGCCGTAGCCTTCTTCCAGCCCGTTAACTAGTCCGCCTGCCAAAACCACCACAAAGGGGACAGGCACCTTTGTGGTGGTTTATGCTATTCCGGGTGGAAGGGAGCGAGCAATGGCGTCTGAGGGCTTTTTTGAGCGGGTGTACGAGGTGGTCGAGCAGATTCCCGAGGGGATGGTCGCCACGTATGGTCAGGTGGCGCTGCTTGCTGGACGTCCACGAAGTGCGCGGTATGTGGGGTATGCCCTGCATGGCAATCCACGCCCCGGCGAGATTCCCTGTCACCGCGTGGTGTTTGCCGATGGCCGCATATGCGATGGTTTTGCTTTTGGCGGTCCCGATGCTCAACGTGAGCTTTTGCTAGGGGAGGGTGTGGCGTTTAAGGACGACATGCACGTCGACTTGGCCGCCTGTCGCTGGCCTGCAGGGCTCTAGCGGCTCTGCCGTGGCTTAAACGACCACAAAGGTGCCTATCCCCTTTGTGGTGGTTTTGGCAGGTTTACCGAGGTTAACTTATGGAGAAGGTATGGCGGCGCGGTTTGTCGCAGCAAAGTAAACCACGGTGAACTATATTGTTTTCAGCAACGGAGCAGGCAATAGGCGATGAAAAAGCCTGCCCTGTTGAGTTTGATTCGCATTCCTCCCCTCTGTGCGATTCAACGGTGTACTTCGGGAACAGGCCCGCTGGCAACTATCTGCCAGCGGGCCTGTTCCTGTTTCGGTGAGGATTCAGCCTCACCGTCTATGTTGTGCGAAGGCGCTTTGCCTAGTACACCATGCCCATGGCGTCCTGAACCTCGGCAAGGGTCTGCTCGGCGATCTCATTGGCGCGACGGTTGCCCTCGTGCAGCACGTCCTTCACGTAATCCAGGTCGTTTTCGTAGCGCTGGCGACGCTCGCGGATCGGCGCGAAGTACTCGTTGACGGCCTCGGTCACGTACTTCTTGAGCTGGCCGGAGCCGCCCATGCCAATCTCCTCGGCAATCTCGACCTCGGAGCGGCCGGTGCAGATGGCGGCCGTCGAAAGTAGGCCGGACACGCCGGGGCGGTTCTCGGGATCAAACGTGATCATGCGCTCGGAGTCGGTCTGGCTCTTCTTGATGCGCTTGGCCGTCTCCTCGGCGGTCATCGAGATGTTAATGGCGTTGCCGTAGCTCTTGCTCATCTTGCGACCGTCCAGGCCGGGCAGCAGCGGGGTCTCGGACAGCAGTGCGTCGACCTCGGGGAACACCTTGCCGTAGCGGTTGTTAAAGCGGCGGGCGATGGTGCGGGTGAGCTCGATGTGCGGCAGCTGGTCGCGACCGACGGGCACCACATTGCCCTTGCAGAACAGGATGTCGCAGGCCTGGTGCACCGGGTAGGTGAGCAGAAGGCCGGTGAGCTCGTGGCCCGAGGCCTCCATCTCGGCCTTGACCGTGGGGTTGCGCGCCAGCTCGGCCTCGGACACCAGCGACAGGAACGGCAGCATGAGCTGGTTGGCGGCGGGCACGGCGGAGTGCGCGTAGATCATGGTCTTGTCGGGGTCGATGCCGCAGGCAAGGTAGTCCATGACCATGTTGTACACGTTGTCCTGGATGTGCTCGGTCGTGTCGCGGTCGGTGATGACCTGGTAGTCGGCGATGAGTACGTTGGTCTTGGCACCCATGTTCTGCAGCTCCACACGGCCCTTGAGGGTGCCGAAGTAGTGACCCAGATGCAGACGGCCGGTGGGGCGGTCGCCGGTGAGCATGGTGAACTTGTCGGGCGTCTTGGCCAGGCCCTCGCGAATGGCGTTGCTCTTCTGCAGCGCGACTTCGTAGCTGTTCTCGTTTGGCATAATTGCTCCTAACGTATGTTCATGGGTCAAGATGATAACGCGTTTATTGGAGGGGCGGGGCGTAAGTAGGTGAGGGGCTGGCAAGGGGTGGCTTACGCGATTGATGCGATGTAGTTGCACTTGGTCAGCGATGCCTTGGCACATTCTCGGCAGCTTACCCTAGCGCCTGTGGTGGCGCTCCTCCTTGCGTTCTTCTGCTGCCTGCTCCTCCTGCTTAAAGGCGGGGTCGTCGGGGGTGACCAGCTCGTCCTCGTGCGTGCGCTTGTTGTAATGGTGGCGCAGCACGGGCTCAAACAGATGTAGATGCTTGGCAAAGGCCGCCGAACCAATGGCGAGCACGGTAAAGATGAGCACGCGCATGGGCACCTCGACCTGGTTAATCGCGGCGGCGCCGGCCGAAAGCATAATGCACCAGGCGTAGATGAGGAGCACTGCCTGTTTTTGGTTGTAGCCTTCTTGGATCAGGCGGTGGTGGATGTGGCCCTTGTCGGCCTGCCCGATGCTAATGTGGGCGCGCTTGCGGCGCACGATGGCGCTAAACGTGTCGATGATGGGCACGCCGGCAACGATGAGCGGGATGATAAGCGAGGTGAGCGCGGCGGTGCGGCTCACGTTGAGCAACGAGATGGAGCCCAGCGCAAAGCCCAGAAGCAGCGACCCCGAGTCGCCCAAGAAGATGCTTGCGGGGTTGAAGTTGTATCGCAAAAAGGCCAGGCAGGCGCCAAAGAGCGCAATGGAGAGCGCGGCGGCGTCGATGCGGCCCGAGAGAACGGCCATCGAAAACATGGTGAACGACGCGATGCCGCAGATGCCCGTGGCCAAGCCGTCGAGGCCGTCGATGAGGTTAATGATGTTGGTGAATGCCACCAGATAGATCACGGTGATGGGGTAGGCGAGCCATCCGAGCATGATCTCGCCGGGGGCAAACGGGTTGACGATGACGCCGATGCGCAGGCCGCCCACGCAGGCGATGAGCGCGGCGAGGACCTGACCGGCCAGTTTTTGCTTGGGCTTGAGCTGGAAGACGTCGTCGATAGCGCCGGTCGCAAAGATGACGGTAAAGGAGAGCGCCAGCATGGGATAGCTAATGTGAAGGCGCGGGTGCGGCACCAGGACGGGCGGCCAGCCTAGGTGCCAGGTGCCTAGGATTTGCACAATGCAGGCAACGACCAGGCCCAAAAACACCGCCGTTCCGCCCAAACGCGGGATGGGCTTGGTGTTGATGCGGCGCTTGGAAGGATAGTCGACGGCGTCGAGCTTAATTGCCAAGCGCTTGACCAGGGGCACCATGAGGAAGGTCGTGATAAAGGCCGCCGCTGCCACGCATAGGTACGGTATGTAGCTCGGGGATGAAGCCATGAATCTAAAAACCGCCAAGCGTCGAAGGAAAAGGTCAGAAGAACGCCATGCGCAAAGGGCATAGCCGAACCATGATACTCGACCACGGGGGGTGCATGGAATTGCATGCAGCGATAATCACGCGCTTACCAGATATTGGGATGTTGTCGATGGCTTGTCGGGATACCGGCGGGGATCCATATGGGCTGTAATGGTGGTTTTCGGCAAATGAAAACCACCCCCCACGTTACGAAAATGAACCCACCTAAAACAGGTGGGTGCCCTCATCGACTGTTCCAGCGTCCTTAACAACGAAGGATACCTGTACTAGGTACGACTGTGTGGGCTCCCTAAATAAACGCGACGGTTCACCCAGTTGCTCCGCGGGGGGCGGAATACCTACATCATAAAGCGGCACTTTATCGATTCCAGTCTTGACATTACAAAAATCGTGTCGGACGATTACGGCGCCTTGGGCTCGAGCCGTCTGTGCGGTTGGTCCCTTTACGTTTGAGCTGCTGAATCATTGTTTTGGAGCATGTTTTTATGCCGACGTCGTTGACCGAACTTTTTTCGCCCGCCTGCCATTTGTGTCCGCGCCGTTGCGGTGCGGCGCGCGACGAGGGCGCGCGTGGCGTGTGCGGCGCCGACAACACGCTTAAGGTCGCCCGCGCGGCGCTCCATATGTGGGAGGAGCCGCCCATTTCGGGCGAGGCCGGCTCGGGTACGATTTTCTTTAGCGGCTGTTCGCTCAAATGTATCTACTGCCAAAACCACGAGATCTCGACGGGCAATTTCGGTCTTGAGATTTTGCCCGAGCGTTTGGTCGAGATTATGCTGGAGCTGCAGGACCAAGGCGCCAATAACATCAACCTGGTGACGGCGACGCACTATGCGCACCTGTTGCCTGCCGCGATTGCCGCGGCACGGACGCGCGGGTTGGTCATCCCAATTGTCTACAACACGAGTGGTTACGAGCGCGCGAGTGCCGTGGCGGCGCTGGGCGACCTGGTCGACGTGTGGCTTACGGACTTTAAATATGCCGATGCCGGGCTTGCTCAGTCGCTTTCTCATATTAAGGACTACCCGCGCGTGGCCGTGTCGGGTCTGGCCCAGATGGCGCGCGAGATTGAGCGCCGCGGGGGAGAGCTGGTAGACGAGGACGGGCTCATGAGGCGCGGCATAATCGTGCGTCATCTGGTGCTGCCGGGGCATGCGGACGATTCGTGCCGCGTGTTGGACCTGGTGTGGCAGACGGTGGGCGACGTGCCGATCTCGGTCATGAACCAGTACACGCCCAATGCCCTCATGCGCGAACAAGGCGGCGACCTGGCGCGCGCCGTGACGCGCGAGGAGTACGAGCAGGTGCTCGACCATGCCGACGACCTGGGCTTTACGACGATGTTTTGGCAAGAAGGCGGCGCGGTAGACGAGAGCTTTACCCCGGCGTTCGATACCACCGGTGTTCTTACTAGTGCTCAAACCAGCTAATCTGGGACGAGGCTCTTTGAGTAGTCTTTTTGGGACGGGGCTGTTTTAGCTACCCCTGCCGCTGTTCGACCAAACCGTTCGCGTTGTCTGTCGGGGTAGCTAAAACAGCCGCGTCCCAAAAAGACTGGGTATTGGGCGTTGACAGTTGGCGAGCCGTAGGTAAAATATCAACTTGTCCTGGGGACGTAGCTCAGTTGGGAGAGCGCTGCCGTCGCATGGCAGAGGCCGAGGGTTCGACTCCCTTCGTCTCCACCCTTGGATTTGATAAGCCGCTGACATTGTGTCGGCGGCTTTTTTTAAAAGAAAGGGCTGTACCATGGCCAAGCTTGAGTCCCAACCACTGTCTGCCGAGGAACGCGCCGAGTTGGAAGTGCTCCGCGCCGAGAAAGCTCGTCGCGAGGCCCAGGAAGAGGCACGCCGCGAGCGTGAGGAGCTGGCCGCCCTGCGTGCCGAGCGCGAGAAGGCCGAGGAGGCCGCCGCGAACGTCGCCCCCGCGCCCAAGCCCGCCGCCGCGAAGCCCGCGCCCACCGCACCTAAACCTCAGCCTAAAAAGGTCGCTCGTTCCAAGTCCGTCGAGCCCAAGCCGAGCCGTGACGAGATGACCTTTGCCCAGCGCATGGTTACCTCCAAGGAGTCTACGGGCGAGAACGAGATCCCTGGCATGGCGCCGGCTCAAAAAATCATCATTGTCCTTGCCCTCATCGCGTTTGTCATCTTTATGGGCTACACGATCCTGACCAGCATGGGCCTGCTCTAGCCCATTCGCGCTGGGTGCCATGCCCGAACACTCTGCCCTTTTCCAACCCTCAACCTCTGCACAACGCATCCGAAAGGTCGCCCCATGGCTTTGACCGACATCTCGCATCCCACCGACATTGCAATGCTCACCGATCTGTACGAGCTCACTATGGCCCAGGGCCTGTGGGAGAGCGGCAAGGCCAATGAGCAGGGTTGTTTTACCGCGTTTTACCGCGACCATCCCTTTGGCAGCGCCTATGCCGTCATGTGCGGCACCGCCGAGCTGCCCGAGCTGGTCGAGAACCTGCGCTTTACGCCCGAGGATATCGACTACCTCGCCTCACTCCAGGCCCCGGCCGGCGGTGCGATGTTCAAGCCTGCATTCCTCGACTACCTGCGCGATTTTCGTGCACATGTAAACATCGACGCCGTCCCCGAGGGCGAGCTCGTCTTTCCGCGCGAACCCATGGTTCGCGTCACCGGTCCCGCGCTGGAGTGCCAGCTGCTCGAAACGGCGCTGCTCAACATCGTCGGCTTCCAGACGCTTGTCGCCACCAAGACGGCGCGCGTGGTGCTGGCGGCGGACGGCCGTCCCGTTGCCGAGTTTGGCCTGCGCCGCGCTCAGGGTCCCGATGGCGGCTTGGCCGTCGCGCGCGCGAGCTACGTTGCCGGCTGCTCCTCTACGTCCAATGTGCTCGCCGGCCGCCGCTACGGTATTCCCGTCTTTGGCACGCATGCGCACAGCTGGGTCATGAGCTTCGACTCCGAGCTCGAGGCCTTCCGCGCCTTTGCCAAGTCGAGCCCCAAGAACTGCACGCTGCTCATCGACACCTACGACGTACGCGAGGGTTGCGAGCATGCCATTACGGTTGCCAAGGAGATGGAAGCGGTGGGCGAGCGCCTGTCGGCCATTCGCATCGACTCCGGCGACCTCGCCAAGCTCTCCAAGTATGTGCGCGGCCGTTTTGATGCCGAGGGCCTGCCCTATGTGGGGATCTCGGTTTCTAACGATTTGGATGAGTACACGATTCAGTCGCTGCTCGACCAGGGCGCGCCTATCGATAGCTTTGGCGTGGGCACCAAGCTCGCGACCTGCTACGACCAGCCGGCGCTGGGCGGCGTGTACAAGCTCGCCGCCCGCCGTGCGAGTGAGACGGACCCGTGGACGCCGGTGGTCAAGCTCTCCGAGCAGCCCTACAAGCGCACGATCCCGGGTGTGCAACGCGTGCGCCGTTATTACGACGGCTTTGGCGGCCCGGTCTGCGACATGATCTACGACGAGGACCATCTGGCGGGGGAGGGCGCCGCGCGCGGCAATACCCTCGTGGCCGTGAATGATGCCGCTCTGGTGACCGACGTGTCCGAACTTGAGTATCGCGAGCTGCTGGTGCCGATCGTGCGCGATGGCAGTGCGGTGGCTCCGCGTGAGAGCATCCAGGACGCGCGCGAGCGTTGCGCCTGGGCACTTGACCATCTGGACGCAGCTTTCAAGCGCTTCCTGTACCCGCAGACCTATGTGGTGGGCATGGAGCAGGGCCTGGCTCAGGTGCGCGACGAGCTCGTGCGCAAGAACATGGCTGCGGCTTCGGCCTTCCCCTGGGCAAAATGATCCGAAGGGGACGGAGGAAAACGGATCATTTTCGTCCGTTCCGCACCAGGCGCCCCGACTGCCCCAGCTCGCCCGAACGCTCGACATTCGATTGGTTTGACGTATGACGACTTCTTATAAAACGATGGTGGTAAAGATCGGTTCGTCCACGGTGGTGGGCGCCGACGGCAAGGTCAACCGCGCCTTTATCGGCGGGCTTGCCGACCAGGCCGCAGCGCTGCGCGAGCTTGGCTGGCGCCTGGTCGTGGTGAGCTCGGGTGCCATTGCCTGCGGCTATCCCGTGCTGGGCTTCGACCGCAAGCCGGTCGGTGACCTGCCGAGCCTGCAGGCCTGCGCCTCGGCCGGTCAGTGCATCATCTCGTCGGCCTACGACGAGGAGTTCCATGCGCGCGACCTGCTCACCTCGCTCGTGCTGCTCACGCGTCACGACACGGCGCGCCGCACGTCCTACCTGCACGCGCGCGACGCCCTGCTGCGCCTGGTGGAGCTGGGCGTGGTGCCGGTCGTCAACGAGAACGACACCGTTACCGTCGATGAGATCAAGTTCGGCGACAACGACACGCTGGCGGCGCTTGTGAGCTGCCTGGTTTCTGCCGATCTGTGCGTGACGCTCTCGGACATCGATGGCCTCTACACCGCCAATCCGCATGAGGATCCGACGGCCGAGTTTATCCCGGTCGTGCATAAGATCGATGCCAAGATTATCGCCTCGGCGGGCGATTCTTCCACATCGGTGGGTACGGGCGGCATGATCACCAAGATTCGCGCGAGCCGCATTCTCATGACGGCGGGCATTCAAAGCGTGATTTGCTCGGGCGAGGAGCCCGATGCGCTCGTGCGTCTGGCCCGCGGCGAGAGCGTGGGTACGCTGTTCGATCCGCCGGCGGAGCGCCTGGACATTGCGCCGCGCAAGTTGTGGATCGCACTGGGTGACAAGGCGCATGGCTCGGTGACGGTCGATGATGGCGCCGCGAAGGCGCTGGTCAGCCGCGGATCGTCGCTGCTCGCGGTGGGTATTCGCGAGGTCGATGGCCAGTTTGCCGAGGGCGATGTGCTCGACGTGTGCGACCCGAGCGGCATGGTTGTCGCCCGTGGTATCGCCGAGGCCGATTCGGACGTGCTGGAGCTTGCCGCCGGCCGCCGCCAGGACCAGATTGCCGGCAACCGTCTACTGGCAGACCTAGCCGAGAAGCCGGCGATCCATCGAGACAACTTGATTGTATTTGCTTAGGCCTCGACGCCGGGCGCCTTCGATCTGCAATGCACGTGGGGCGAAATTACCAGGGTAACTTTGCCCCGCCGCGCTTATGTCCGAGCTGGTCGCCACGAAAACGGCCCATCTACTACGTTTAATAGGCTATCGGTGACCATGCCAAGAATTGCAAAAAGAAAACCGCAGGTAGAACGCCTGCGGTTTTCTTTATTTATGGCATCTGGTTGGGCCATGCGGGTGAAACGTAGTAGATGGGCCGCTTTCGTGGCGAAGGACATCATCCGGCACTTGGGGACGTTCCTTTTAATATGAGCAGGACATTGTCAAGAGGCAAAATCGGGCCTGGCCCCAACGATA